>JBAPMW010001110.1:0-1952 GCA_049278815.1 Hyphomicrobiaceae bacterium | reverse complement strand
GTGACACGAGCACTTTAGCAGCATCATCCAAACTGAGCGCGGTAGGGACGTGAGTTACCTCACGCCCCCCGCACAGAACCGTACGGGCCCAATTAAGGCATACGGCTCCCACCTTGGGTGTGTGGCGGCGAAGCGGTCTCTCGGCCATGGGTGTCGGATCAGCGGTTTGGGCAGGAAGTCTACGGCTAGCCGGGCGATCTGCGCCCACGTGCAGCGGTCCTTCTGGCTGCGCCGCCGGAGCGCGCGCCGCCACAGGCCCTTGACGTGGTGCAGGAAGGCCGACAAGGCCGCGGAGTTGGTCGGCACGGCGTGATAGCCGAAGAAGCCGCCAACCACCTGTCCGAGCCACTTCCCCTGCTTGGGGATCGGCTCGTGTCTGCGCCGCATCAGCTCGACCTTAACCGCCTTGAGCTTGGCGCGCATCCGGTCGCGCCGCGTATGCCGCATCAGCAGGAACTTGCCGCGGCGGCTGCGGCCACAGATGTGGGTCAGCCCGAGGAAGTTGAAGGTCTCCGGCTTGTCAAACCCGCGACGAGCCCTGTTGGCCGCAGCAAAGCGACCGAACTCGATCAGGCGCGTTTTCTCCGGATGCAATGTCAGCGCAAACTCCGCTAATCGTATTCCCATGTCGTCCTGGAAGCGCTTCGCATCGGCTTCGTGCTGGAAGCCGACGACGATATCGTCCGCATAGCGCACGATGATCATGTCGCCTTTAGCCTCCCGCCGCCGCCATTGCTCAGCCCACAGGTCGAACGCGTAGTGGAGATAGACGTTGGCCAGCAGCGGCGAGATCACCGACCCTTGCCCCGTTCCCAGCTCCCCCGGCGTGACGACCCCGTCCTCCAGAACCCCGACCTTCAACCATTTCAGGATCAGGCGCAGCATCCTCGTGTCGGCGATCCGGTGCTCCAGGAACTTGATAAGCCAGTCGTGGCTCACCCGATCGAAGAACGCCTGGATGTCGGCATCGAGGATGTAGCTCACCTTCCGGGTTGTGATCGCCACCGCCAGCGCGTCCAGCGCATCGTGTGGTCCTCGCCCCGGCCGGAACCCGTAGCTGAACCCGAGGAAGTCCTCCTCGTAGATTGCTTCGAGCACCGTGGCCGCCGCCCGCTGGACGATCTTGTCCTCCAGCGCCGCGACCGCCAACGGCCGCTGCCTGCCGTCCGCTTTCGGGATATAAACCCTCCGCGACGGCAGCGCCCGGTAGGCGCCCCGATGGATACGGTCCCGCAGATCAGTGAGGTTTCGGTCAAGGTCTGCGGCGTAGTCCTTCCACTTCACGCCGTCCACGCCGGGTGCCGCTTTACGCTGGATCGCGTTGAACGAGTCCCGGAGCAGCTCGTCGTTGATGTGGTGCAGGAGCGCGGTGAACTTCTCTGCTTTCCTTTCTCTGGCTGCGGTCCGCACGCGTTCGAGCGCCTTTGACACGCTTTCCCGTCCCTGTGTCCGGTGCGTGCGTTGCCCGCTCGCGTTCCCCCTGGCCCCCGCCCTTCGCTCCACCAACTCCTCCGCGGCCGAGACCGCATCGTTCGCCGGCTTCGCAGCTACTATGGCAGGGTCTGACTTCTCGCGCCCGTTCATCGTCGGCTACGGCTCCTCGCCTCCCCGACGCGGACCGGCGGGCGGTTGCCCGAGCGGTCGAGCGCGAGATCTCCCGGTTCCCGCACAAGGAGCGTCTGCACATGCCAGGGTCTTCGACCACGCCGGGCCGACCGGGCGCTCGCGGATGACGCGCCCAGCCATGCTGCCTTCCGCCATTTGAACAGCGTCGGCACCCGAGGATATTTTCTTTCGCGGCTCAATGGCTGGCCTATGCTCTCCCCTGTCAACGCTTCGCCGACACCCTCGCGGGCACCTGCGCATGACTCGGGGCCGATGTGGCTCGCTACACCTTTCATCGTGGAGGACTTCCACCCCCTGCTCCCTGCCGGTCTCCCGGCGCACTCAAA
>JBAPMW010001109.1:0-4960 GCA_049278815.1 Hyphomicrobiaceae bacterium | reverse complement strand
GTCGCCGAGCGGCCGCTCACGCTCTACCTCAACGGCCAGGAGATCGTGACGATGATGACCATCGGCGACCGTCCCGACCTGCTGGCGGTGGGCTACCTCCTCAACCAGAGCATGCTCAAGAGCGCCGATGAGATCACCGGCATCGACTACGAGGAGGACATTGCCACCGTGGTCGTGCGTACAAAGGTGCAGACCGACTTCGAGGACAAGCTGAAGAAGAAGATTCAGACCTCGGGCTGCGCCCAGGGCACCGTGTTCGGCGATCTGATGGAGGAGTTCGACCAGATCCAGCTCGACCCGGATGTCCGGGTCAGGACGTCATGGCTCTACCAGCTCACCCGCAAGATCAACACCGCGCCCAGCCTCTACCTGAAGGCCGGCGCGATCCACGGCTGTGTGCTCGCGCACGAGGACAAGCCGCTGATCTACATGGAGGACGTGGGCCGCCACAATGCCGTGGACAAGATCGCCGGCTACATGCTCCTCAACCGCATCGCGCCCGACGACAAGATCTTCTACACCACCGGCCGGCTCACCTCCGAGATGGTCATCAAGACCGTGAAGATGCGCATCCCCGTGCTGGTGTCGCGCTCCGGCTTTACCGCCTGGGGCGTGGAGCTGGCCCAGAAGGCCAACCTCACCCTGATCGGGCGGGCACGGGGCAAGCGCTTCGTGGCGCTGGCCGGGGTCGAGCGGCTCGTGTTCGATGCCGACACCAAGGCGGGCGATGAGGAGGACCGGAGGCACGCGCGGAAGGGGAGCCTCGCGGACGCGGGGGATTGAGCCTGAGTGTGTGGCAGCCCAGTGTCCCGCCCGCCTTAATCATCGAATGCTGCAATTTCCGGGTGCTTGTATTGCAGAATATGCTTACATCGTTCCAGTAATGTTCTATAACCGTCCCTCAGCGAGTGGACGGGAGTCAGCGACTGTCGTGAAGGTGCGCGAGGTCATTCGCCGTCTTGAGGACGACGGCTGGGTCCTGGTTGCGACGAGAGGCAGCCATCGCCAGTATAAGCACTCAACCAAGGGTGGCCGTGTTACTGTTGCTGGCAAGCCGTCGGACGACCTTGCGCCGGGGACCCTCGACAGCATCCTCAAGCAAGCCGGCCTGAAGGAGAAGCAATAGTGCGCTACGCGGTGGTGATCGAGAAGGCAGGCGGCAACTACTCTGCCTACGTGCCCGATCTTCCGGGTTGCGTGGCAACCGGAGCAACTGTGGAGGCCGTCGAGGAGGAGATTCGGACCGCCATCCGTTTCCATATCGAAGGATTGCAAGCCGACGGCCTCGAGGTACCGCAGCCAAGCAGCATCGCCGAGTACGTTGAGGCGTGACCCTGGCGCCGCTTTGTTAGTGCACCGGAGTGACGTCCGTCGAGGACAGCCTCGCCGGCGCGTGGGATTGAGCCGGGACGGGGGATCGATATGTCCAACGGATGGCCCCAGTCGGCGGCCGCTTGGATCGCCGACATGGGCGAGCGCGGCGATTTCGGCCGGGAGCACGTGCTGGATGCACCGATGCTGGCGCGCATCCAAGGCCGCGGGTTCGCGACCGCGCTGGACGTGGGCTGCGGCGAAGGCCGCTTCTGCCGGATGCTGAGGGCGTGCGGCGTCGAGGCCCTTGGCATCGACCCGACCGAGGCGCTCATCGGGCAGGCGAGGCAGCGAGACCCGGAGGGAGACTATCGTCTCGGACGGGCGGAGAAGCTCGACCTCGCCGACGGGGCCTTCGACCTGGTCGTGAGCTACGTGACGCTCGTCGATATCCCGGACCTTGGCGCCGCCATAGCCGAGATGGCGCGGGTGCTGCGGCCGGGCGGAACTCTGCTGATCGCCAACCTCACGAGCTTCAGCACGGCGGGCCCGTCTTGGAAGCGGGACTCCGAGGGCAAGCCGTATTTCGGCATCGATCGCTATCTGGAAGCGCGGGCCGAGTGGGTGGGCTGGCGCGGCATCCGCATCCGGAACTGGCACCGCCCCTTGAGCACCTACATGTCGCTGCTTCTGGGCGCCGGCCTGCAGCTGCGCCACTTCGCCGAGCCGGCCCCTCACGGCGGCGATCCCGAGAAGGCCGACCGCTACCGGCGCGTGCCCTGGTTCCTGATCATGGAATGGGAGAAGGCGGCAGCGTAGGGTGCAATAAGCCGAAGGCGCATTGCACCGTTTGGCGCGTATCGGGCGCAATGCGCTCCGCTTATTGCACCCTACGGGCTCCCGCGAGCCGCCATTTGTGGACACGAGCCCCCGGCGTAGCTAGAAGGGGCTGCGGAAAAATCCCACTGAGCAGAGCCAATGACGACCGTCAACGAGGTCAGGTCGACCTTTCTCGATTTCTTCGCCAGGAACGGCCACGAGGTGGTGGCCTCGTCGCCGCTGGTGCCGCGCAACGACCCCACCTTGATGTTCACCTCGGCCGGCATGGTGCAGTTCAAGAACGTCTTCACCGGCCAGGAGAAGCGCGCTTACACCCGTGCCACCACGGCGCAGAAGTGCGTGCGCGCCGGCGGCAAGCACAACGACCTCGACAACGTCGGCTACACCGCCCGGCACGGCACGTTCTTCGAAATGCTCGGCAACTTCTCGTTCGGCGACTACTTCAAGGACCGGGCGATCCCGCTCGCCTGGGAGCTCATCACCAAGGTCCTCGGCCTCGACAGGAAGCGCCTGCTCGTCACCATCTATCACGACGACGAGGACGCCTATCGCCTGTGGAAGAAGGTGACAGGGTTCGCGGACGAGAAGATCATCCGTATCTCCACGTCCGACAACTTCTGGTCGGCGGGCGACACCGGGCCATGCGGCCCCTGCTCGGAGATCTTCTTCGACCAGGGCGACAAGGTGAAGGGTGGCCCGCCCGGCAGCCCCGACGAGGACGGCGACCGGTTCCTGGAGTTCTGGAACCTCGTCTTCATGCAGTACGAGCAGCGCGGCCCGGGCGACCGGGTGGACCTGCCGAGGCCCTCGATCGACACCGGCATGGGCCTGGAGCGCATGACCGCGATCCTGCAGGGCGTGCACTCCACCTACGAGATCGACCTGTTCAAGGCGCTGATCGCCGCGTCCGAGCAGGCGACCGGCGTGTCGGCGAGGGGTGAGCACCAGGCCTCGCACCGCGTCATCGCCGACCATCTGCGCGCGACCAGCTTCCTCATCGCCGAGGGCGTGCTGCCCTCCAACGTGGGTCGCGGCTACGTGCTGCGCCGCATCATGCGGCGCGCCATGCGCCACGCACACCTGCTCGGCGCCAAGCAGCCGCTGATGTACCGGCTGGTGCCGGCGCTGGTGCACGAGATGGGCGAGGCCTATCCCGAGCTCGGGCGCGCGCAGGCGCTGATCAGCGAGACGCTGAAGGGGGAGGAGACACGCTTCCGCTCGCTGCTGGAGCGCGGCCTCGGCCTGCTCGACGAGGCGAGCCGCGGCCTCGGCAAGGGCGCTGCGCTCTCCGGCGACACCGCCTTCAGACTCTACAGCACGTACGGCTTCCCGCTCGACCTGACACAGGATGCGCTCAAGTTGCGCGGCATCACGGTCGACACGGCTGCGTTCGATGCGGCCATGGAGGCCGACAAGGACAAGGCGCGCAAGGCCTGGAAGGGCTCAGGCGAGGCGGCCACCGAGACGGTCTGGTTCGAGGTCAAGGAGAAGGCCGGCGCCACCGACTTCCTGGGCTACGAGACCGAGACCGCGGAGGGCGAGATCCGCGCCATCGTCAAGGACGGCAAGGAGGTCAGGAGCCTCAGGGCCGGCGACGAGGCGGCACTCGTGCTGAACCAGACCCCGTTCTATGGCGAATCCGGCGGCCAGGTGGGCGACCAGGGCATCGTCCGGGGGTCCAAGGGTGCCGTCTTCCGGGTGGCCGACACGGAAAAGCGCCTCGGCGACCTCATTGTGCATTTCGGCCGCGTCGAGAAGGGCAGCTTCAAGGGCGGCGACGCCGTGGCGCTGGAGGTAGACCACTTTCGCCGCGCGGCCACGCGCGCCAACCACTCCGCCACCCATCTCCTGCACGAGGCGCTGCGCCAGATCCTGGGCACCCACGTGGCCCAGAAGGGCTCGCTGGTGGCGCCCGACCGGCTGCGCTTCGATTTTTCGCATCCCAAGCCGATGAGCGCCGAGGAGCTCAACGCGGTCGAGGACATGGCCAACGCCTACGTGGTGCAGAACACCCCGGTGACGACCCGCCTCATGGCCATCGAGGACGCACTGGAAACCGGCGCCATGGCGCTGTTCGGCGAGAAGTACGGCGAGGAGGTGCGCGTCGTTTCCATGGGGCTGCCGGGGTCAGACCCTGCGGGTCTTACCCCGTCGGGAAAGCCCAACAAGTTGGCGTGGTCGGTGGAGCTGTGCGGCGGCACGCATGTGAGTCGCACCGGCGACATCGGCCTCGTCAAGGTCGTGGCCGAAAGTGCCAGCTCCGCGGGCGTGCGGCGCATCGAGGCGCTGACGGCGGAGGGCGCGCGCGGGTATCTGGCCGAGCAGGACGCCCGCATGCGCGAGCTGGCCGGCGTCCTGCGCACCCGGCCCGACGATGTGGTTGAGCGCGTGAAGGCCCTGCTGGAGGAGAGAAAGCAGCTGGAGCGCCAGCTTGGCGATGCCAGGCGTCAGCTCGCGCTCGGCGGGGGCGCGCCGCAACGCAACGGGCAGGACGCCGACGGCCAGGGTATCCCCCAAGGCGCGCCGATCCGCACGGTCGGCGATATCAGGCTGCTGGCGCGTTCCGTGCAGGGCCTGAACCCCAAGGACCTGCGCGGGCTTGTGGACGACGGCAAGAAGCAGGTGGGCTCCGGCGTGGTCGCCATCGTCGGCGTCACCGAGGACGGCAAGGCGGGGCTGGCGGTGGGCGTCACCGACGACCTCACCTAGCGCGTCAGCGCCGTGGACCTCGTCCGGGCCGGCGCCGAGGCACTGGGCGGCAAGGGCGGCGGCGGCCGGCCCGACATGGCCCAGGCCGGCGGCCCCGACG
>JBAPMW010001108.1:0-4586 GCA_049278815.1 Hyphomicrobiaceae bacterium | reverse complement strand
ATCGGCGCCAACGTGCTGTTCTTCCCGCAGCACTTCTTAGGGTTGGCCGGCATGCCGCGGCGCTCCGTCGACTATCCGGACGGGTTCGCCTACTGGAACAACGTGTCCTCGATCGGCTCATACATCACCGCCGCGGCCACGCTGCTCTTCCTCGGGAGCATGTTCTACGCCTACTTCATCCGGCGGGAGGCCGCGAAAGACAACCCGTGGGGCGCGGGCGCCACGACGCTGGAGTGGAAGCTCCCCTCGCCGCCGGCGTTCCACTCCTACGACAAGCTGCCGAAGCTGGAGGAATTGGCGCACCACTGACGGGAGCCGGCAGTCGGGCGTCGGCAGCCGGCAGTCGCAGGAAGCGAGCACGTGGGAAACGCAGTGAGAACGGCACCGAGAATGGGCTCAGGGGCGATGTCTACCGTCCCTCTTGCCCAACGACTGCCGAGTGCCGACTACCGACTGCCGCATCGCGCCGCCGGCGGGGCGAGCCTCGACCTCGCCGGCGGCAGCGTCGGCGACTTCATCGCCCTGATGAAGCCGCGCGTCATGGCGCTGGTGGTGTTCACAGCGGTGGTCGGCATGGTGCTGGCACCCACCGGCCAGCACCCCGCGCTCGCCGTCATCGCCCTCATCTGCATCGCCGTCGGCGCGGGGGCCGCGGGCGCCCTCAACATGTGGTACGACGCCGACATCGACGCTCTGATGCAGCGCACTGCGGCCAGACCCATCCCGCGCGGCCGCGTCACGCCGGACGAGGCCCTCACCTTCGGCGTGGTGCTGGCCGCCGGCTCCGTCGCGGTGCTGGGCGTGCTGGTCAACTGGTTGGCCGGGGCGCTGCTCGCCGTCACCATCGGCTTCTACCTCTTCGTCTACACCATGTGGCTGAAGCGCCGGACGCCGCAGAACATCGTCATCGGCGGCGCCGCCGGGTCCTTCCCGCCCATGATCGGCTGGGCCGCCATGACCGGCTCGGTGAGCCTTGAGAGCGCGGTGCTGTTCCTCCTCATCTTCATGTGGACCCCCCCGCACTTCTGGGCGCTCGCGCTCTATCGCTCCCGCGACTACGAGCGTGCCGGCGTGCCGATGCCGCCGGTGGTGGCCGGCCCCGACGAGACGCGCAAGCAGATCGTCATCTACGCGGCCCTGCTGGTGCCGCTGGCGCTGGCGCCGTCCTTCATGGGTTTCGGCGGACCGTTCTACACACTGGCCGCCATCTCGCTCGGGGCCGTGTTCCTGGCGTTGGCGCTCAACGTCTACCGCGTGCGCGAGGGCCGCGAGGCCGACCGCGCCGCCAGGCAGCTCTTCGCCTTCTCGATCCTTTACCTGTTCGGTCTGTTTGCCGCGCTTCTCGCTGAGCGGAGCCTTGCCCTATGGTATGCGTGAGGCAGGAGGTCCAGGGTGCAGAATCGCGTGCAGAACCGCCAGCAGCACGACTGGGAGCGCCGGCGCCGGATGCGCTCGATCGCCATTGCCCTGGCGCTCGTCGCGCTGGTGGTCGTCTTCTACGTGGCCACCATCGTCTGGCTCGGCGGCAACGTGGCCGTGCGGAAGCTCTAGCATGGCGAATGGCGAATGGTACAGATCGTGAAATCGTGAGATCGCCAAGTCGTGAAATCGATTTTACGATCTCACGAGTTCACGATCTCACGGGTGTTAGGCCATGACCGGCACGTCGAGAACCCCCCTCCAGCGCCGGCACCGCGCCATCGCGGCGTGGTGTGCCGCGCTGGTCTTCGCCATGGTCGGCGCGGCCTACGCGGCGGTGCCGCTTTACCGCATGTTCTGCGCGGCCACCGGCTTCGACGGCACGCCGCGGCGCGCCACAGGCCCCTCGCAGAAGACCCTGGAGCAGACCGTCACCGTGCGCTTCGACGGCAACGTGGCCCCTAACCTGCCGTGGCGTTTCGAGCCCATGCAGACCACGATGACCGTGAAGCTCGGGGAGAACGCGGTGGCCCTCTACAAGGCCACCAACCTTTCCGACAAGCGCATCGTCGCCACCGCTGCCTACAATATCGTCCCCGAGATCACGGCGTCCTATTTCAACAAGATCCAATGCTTCTGCTTTACTGAGCAGGTGCTTGAGCCCGGCCAGACGGCGGAGCTGGCGCTCAACTTCTTCATCGATCCCGGGATCGTCCGCGACCAGGACGCCAAGCGCGTCACGCACGTGACGGTCTCCTACACCTTCTATCCGACGGCGACGCCGGGCGTGGCCGAGAAGAAGACCAGCACGTCAGGATAGCTCCGCACGAAGCGGCACGAAGACGACGAACGAGGACGACTACGATGGCCGACGCCCACGCCGAGAAGCATCACGACTACCACCTCGTGAACCCCAGCCCCTGGCCGGCGATCGGCGCGCTGTTCGCGTTCATCACCGCCGTCGGCGGCATCATCTGGATGCGCTCGCTGGGCGGCGCCGAGGGGCTGTTCGGCCTGCGCGGCCCGTGGGCGCCGTCGGTATTCGCGATCGGCTTCACCGGCATCCTGTTCACCATGCTCGTGTGGTGGCGCGACGTGATCAAGGAGGCGCACTCGGGCGACCACACACCGGTGGTGCAGCTGCACCTGCGCTACGGCATGATCCTGTTCATCGCCTCGGAGGTGATGTTCTTCGTCGCCTGGTTCTGGGCCTACTTCGACGCCTCGCTGTTTCCGGGCGGGGTCTATCCCCTTGAGGTCACCACGCCCGATGGCGCCACGGAGGCCACCAAGCAGGTGATCGGCATGGTGCAGCGCAACGCGCTCACCGGCGGTCACTGGCCGCCCCAGCCCAGCGAGGCCTTCCACGGCACCTTCGACCCCTGGGGGCTGCCGTTGGTCAACACCCTCGTTCTGCTGCTGTCCGGCACCACCGTCACGTGGGCGCACCACGCGCTGCTCCACAACGACCGCAGGAGCCTGAAATGGGGCCTCCTCCTCACCATCGTGCTGGGGCTGCTGTTCACGGCCTGCCAAGCCTACGAGTACGTGCACGCCGGGTTCAACTTCGCCGGCCACATCTACGGCGCCACCTTCTTCATGGCCACCGGCTTCCATGGCGCGCACGTGATCATCGGCACGCTGTTCCTGACCGTGTGCCTGTTCCGCGCCATGGCGGGGCACTTCACCCCCAAGCAGCACTTCGGCTTCGAGGCCGCCGCCTGGTACTGGCACTTCGTCGACGTGGTCTGGCTGTTCCTGTTCACCGTCATCTACGTCATCGGCGCCGGCACACCTCTGGCGCACTGAGGCGCGGACGGGGGTCAGACCCTGCGGGTCTGACCCCATGCTGTGACGCCGGTGCTGACGGGCCGAGCCCTTAGACGCCACGCCGACAGCAGAGAGGAACGATCCGCCACCCCTTGCCCCGTTGTGCCCTGGGGTCAGACCCGCAGGGTCTGACCCCGGATTAACCGAGCATGCCCGTCGAAGCTCCCGCTCCCGCCACCGAGCCTGCTGCGCCGAGCTTCTGGCGCGACCTCACCACCACCCATGCCGTCAGCGGCCTGATCGGCTTCCTGTTCGCGGCCAGCGGCCCGCTGGCGATCATCCTGGCGACGGGTACGCGCGGCGGGTTGTCGGAGGCCCAGATCGCCTCCTGGGTGTTCGGGTCGCTGTTCATCAACGGCGTCCTGAGCGTTGGCTTCAGCTTGGCCTGGCGCCAGCCGCTGGCGTTCTTCTGGACCATCCCCGGCACGGTGCTCGTCGGCCCGGCGCTCGGACATCTGTCGTTCGCCGAGGTGGTCGGCGCCTACATCGCCACCGGCCTCCTGATGATGACGCTTGGCGCGCTGGGCCTCGTGCGGCGCGCCATGGCGGCGGTGCCGATGCCGATCGTGATGGGCATGGTGGCCGGCGTCTTCCTCCAGTTCGGCCTCGACTGGGTGCGCGCGTTCCAGCTCGACCTCAAGATCGCCGCGGCCATGACGGCCACATTCCTGCTCACCAGCGCCATCCCGACGCTTGCCCGGCGCCTGCCGCCGATGCTGGCCGCGCTCGTCGCCGGCGCCGCCGCCATCGCCCTGGCCGGCGGCTTCGCGCCGGGCGACCTGAGCCAGGGCGGCGTGATCGCGGCGCCGCTTCTCCAGGTGCCGCAGTTCTCCTGGGCGGCCATGGCCGAGCTGGTGGTGCCGCTCGCCATCACGGTGCTGGTGGTGCAGAACGGGCAGGGCATCGCCATCCTCACCGCGGTCGGCCACCGCCCGCCGGTCGATGCCATCGCCATCGGCTGCGGCGTGGCCTCGGTCGTCTCGGCCTTCGTCGGCGCGGTCTCGAACTGCCTGACGGGGCCGGTCAACGCCATCATCTCGGGCAGCGGCGAGCGCCGGACCCAGTACACCGCCGGCGTGATGGTCGGCCTCTACGCCATGCTGTTCGGCCTGGCGGCGCCGCTGGTGACGCGCCTGATGCTCTCCACCCCGCCGGCGTTCATCGCCACCCTGGCGGGGCTCGCCATGCTGAGGGTGCTGCAGTCGGCGTTTGCGGTGGCCTTCCAGGCGCGCTTTGCGCTCGGAGCGCTGGTCACGTTCCTCGTCACCGTCGCCGGCATCCCGATCTTCAACATCGGCGCCCCGTTCTGGGCGCTGATCGCCGGCTCGCTGGTGTCG
>JBAPMW010001107.1:0-6471 GCA_049278815.1 Hyphomicrobiaceae bacterium | reverse complement strand
GACGTGCGCTCGTCGTGAGGTGGTGAGCTTGGCGCTGAGCGGGCGGTGCGGTGGCGGGTGAGGACAAGGGTGGGATGGTGAGCGATACGTCGCCGCTCAGCTAGCGGCTCTGCGACTTGTCACCTGCCGCTTTATCCCCGACCAGCGCCACACGCACGCCCCTTAACTCACCATCTCACCACTCACCATCTCACCAGGAGTCCCCATGTCCGCCCAGAAAGGCAAAGACCTCCTCCTCAAGGTCGACAGCACCGGCGCCGGCGTCTTCGTCACGGTGGCCGGGCTGCGCTCGCGCTCCATCGCCTTCAACAGCGAGACGGTGGACATCACGCATGCCGAGTCCGCCGGCCAGTGGCGCGAGCTGCTCGCCGGCGCCGGCGCCAGGCACGCCAGGGTGACAGGCGCCGGCATCTTCAAGGACGCCGCCTCCGACGCCCTTATCCGCGACTACGTCTTCGCCGGCACCATCCGCCCCTGGCAGGTGGTCATCCCCGACTTCGGCACCGTCGAAGGCCCGTTCCAGATCGCCGCCTTCGAGCTCACCGGCCGTCACGACGGCGAGGTCGCCTTCGAGCTGTCGCTGGAGTCGGCGGGCGAGCTGACATTCACCGCAACGTAGGCTGTCCTTTCCGCAGCTCAATTGGCTTTGGCCGCCATCAACCATCTCACCACTCACCATCTCACCAGGTTCCGGAGGAACCGATGCCCAACCCCCACCGCGGCGAGATCGAGGCCCGCCTCGACGGCCGGCCCTACACGCTCTGCCTCACGCTTGGCGCGCTCGCCGAGCTTGAGCACGCCTTCGGCCACGACGACATGCTGGCGCTGGCCGAGCGCTTCCAGTCGGGGCGTCTCTCCGCCCGCGACGCCCAGCGCATCATCGCCGCCGGCCTGCGCGGCGCCGGCCACGACATCGCCGACGACACCGTCGCCCGCATGCAGACCGACGGCGGCGCCGCCGGCTTCGTCGACATTGTCGCCCGCCTGTTGAGCGCGACCTTTGGTGTCAGACCCTCCGCCCCGGCGCAGGCCGGGGTTGACACCATTGCGCCAGCTGAACGCCATCCACGCTCTCACCCTGTTTCGCCCGAAGGTGTCACACCCGCAGGCTCCACCCCCCGCCCTTTCCCTGGCCCGACGTCATGGCCGCCGGCCTCGGCCTCCTCCGCCTCCGCCCTGCCGACCTCTGGTCCATGACCCCCAGGGAGCTGGAAGCTGCCCTCACCGGCCTCCTCGGCCCGCATCGCACCGACAGCCTCTTGCCGCGCTCCGCGCTCGCTGAGCTGATGGCGCGGTATCCAGACCGATCGTGAGATCGTGAGATCGCCAAGTCGTGAAATCGATCTCACGGCTTCACGATCTCACGACTTCACGCAACTCACCACACACCATGCCAGACGACACCCCCACCCTCACCGTCATCATCGACGCTGACACGCGCCCCTTGCAGGCGCAGCTCGCCGACGTCTCCAAGGCCGGCGCGCGCTTCTCCAGCGCGCTCTCCCAATCCTTCGTAGACCTCGCCATCAAAGGCAGGAGCTTCGGCGACGTTCTGCGCTCCCTTGCCCTCAAGCTCACCGACATCGCGCTCAAGGCCGCCTTCAAGCCCCTCACCGACGGCCTCGGCGCCGCGCTGGCCGGCCTCGTCGGCGGCGGCCTGGGCTTCGCGCGCGGCGGCGTGATCCGCCAGGGCCTGCCGGTGCCGTTCGCCCAGGGCGGCGTCATAGCGAGCCCCATCGCCTTCCCGCTCGCTGGGAACCGTGTCGGCGTAGCCGGCGAGCGCGGCCCCGAGGCCATCCTCCCCCTCACCCGCGGTCCCGACGGTCGCCTGGGCGTGCGCGCCGAGGCCGGTGGCGGCATCAACGTCACCTTCAACATCGCGACCCCCGACCTCGACAGCTTCCGCCGCTCCGAGACCCAGCTCGCCGCCCTGCTGGCGCGCGCCGTCGCGCAGGGGCAGCGGAATTTGTGAGATGGTGAGTGGTGAGATGGTGAGTTTGGGGTGCTGCGTGGGGCACCGCTGGGGGATAAAGCCCACATGAAGTGATCGTCCCACTTTGACGATGATGTCAGGAGCATCTGTCAGTCCTGCGAGCCGCATCGATGGGCGCGCCCGCAGTTGTCCTTTTCGCGGGAGGCTCGGTGAGGCAAATAGGCGCGCCATTCCACGTGTAACGGCGCATCACGCTATCTCGCCTCGTTCCATCCTCCACCAGTGCCACACACTGATCCCTAAACTCACCATCTCACCACTCACCATCTCACCATGTTCCACGAAACCCGCTTCCCCACCGCCATCTCCCGCGCCTCCCACGGCGGCCCGGAGCGCCGCACCGACGTGGTGGTGCTGGGCTCCGGCGCCGAGGAGCGCAACGCCCGCTGGGCCGATTCGCGCCGCAGCTACAACGCCGGCTACGGCGTGAAGTCCCTCGACGACCTCCACGCCGCCATCGCCTTCTTCGAGGAGCGCCGCGGTCGTCTGCACGGCTTCCGATGGCGCGACCCGACGGACTGCAAGTCCTGCCCTCCCGAAGGCACGCCCACCGCGCTCGACCAGCTCATCGGCATCGGCGACGGCACTGTCGCCGCCTTCCAGCTCAGGAAGACCTACGGCTCCGCCTTCAATCCGTGGACCCGCGACATCAAGAAGCCCGTCGCCGGTACCGTCCTCATTGCCGTCGCCGGCGCCACGCAAGCACCCGGCACCGCCTGCACCGTCGACCACACCACCGGCATCGTCACCTTCGAGCCCGGCCACATCCCCGCCCCCGGCCAGCCCGTCACCGCCGGCTTCGAGTTCGACGTCCCCGCCCGCTTCGACACCGACCGCCTGGACATCAACCTCCAGGGCTTCCGCCACGGCGCCATTCCCTCCATCCCCATCGTCGAGATCCGCCTCTAGCGCGGTGCTACCGAGGACCTCTGAGGCTGGTCTTGACAGGCTGAGACGAAGGCCGAATACCATTAACCGTGGACCGTAAGCGCCCACGACACTGGGAAAATTCGGGCGCACAGCAGCCGGCTCTTGATCTTGGGCCCGTCACCTTCCTCGCGGAGAAGCGGTGCTCGCGTATGCTCAACCGTGACAGCGCACCAAGCCATGAAAAACCAGGACTACCGCACATTATTCGATGCCATTGACCACGGCTTCTGCATTGTCGAGGTTCTGTTCGATGAGCAGCACCGTCCGCTAGACTACCTCTTCCTTGAAATCAACGCGACTTTTGAAGCGCAGACGGGGCTAAGAGACGCCGTGGGTAAAACCATGCGCTCGCTTCAACCGGACCACGAGGCGCACTGGTTCGAGATTTATGGCGATATCGCACTGACCGGCAAACCGCTGAGGTTCGAGAAGCCAGCAGAAGCGCTGGGCCGATGGTACGATGTGTACGCCTTCCGGGTCGGAGCGCCCGTGGAGCGCAGGGTCGCCATCCTGTTCAATGACATCACGCAGCGCAGGCGCGATGAGGAGCGTCTTGCTTTGCTCAACAGGGAGATCGGCCATCGTGCCAGGAACATGCTCACGGTAGTTGCCAGCATCGCGAGGTTGACCGACGCGGAGACCGTTGCGGCATACAAGAAGGCGCTGTTGGGCCGCATCGATGCGCTCGCGATCTCGCAGAGGCTTCTCTCGGAGGCGAGCACGGAGGAAGCAGATATCGCGAGGCTGATGGAGGAGGAGCTGGCCGCATTTCAGCCGACGGGATCTCCACGCGTGACGTTGAACGGGCCCACGATCATGATGGACGACGCTGCCGTTCAGGCTCTCGCCATGGCGGTGCATGAGCTTGCGACCAACGCCGCAAAGCACGGGGCGCTCTCGACCGATCAGGGGCGTGTTTCAGTGGAATGGGCGCAGGGTGACGACGGGCAGGTCAGAGTGCGATGGTCTGAGACCGGCGGACCGGTGGTGAAGGAGCCAAGTCGTCATGGCCTTGGCATTGGGACGATCATGAGCTGTGGCCATGACGAGTTCGGAAGCGGTCAGGTCAGCTTCGCCTGGCGCCCGGAGGGCCTCATATGCGATCTGACCCTGCCGGCAAGGGCGCGCAAAATCTGACCCAGTGCCATGGGCCTCCGGTGGTCGTTTAATGTACAACGCCAGAAATCGAAGTGGGTTCGGCGTTGAGCGTGACGGATGGACGGCGGCTGCGATGCTCCCGGTCCATCAGAGAAAGGGATGGTGAAGCCCGCGTTTGGGACAGAACGTCGAAGCTGTACGCAAGAGCACTGGCAGCAGATGCCGACTTCGGCTCACCGATGAGATCACACCGGGCTCACCTGGCAGGACTTTAATCATTGAGCGGGAACGCCGGGTCGATTTATGCATTCCATTGTCAATGGACCGGAGAAAAGAAACTGCTCGGCTCGGCGCCTCGATCCTCTCTCGCCTAGGCGGCGCCTTGAGGGACCTGACCAAGGACGCAATTCACGCGGAGCAGCCGCTCCAGATGCGATGCGCCCTCGCCACGCTGGGAAATCTTGGAGAGCGGGAGCGAGACCGCCCGCCTGGTTCGGCCAGCCGCCCTTGAGGCCAATGATCGCCGAATGGGAGCTTCGCGCACAGCGCGCGGCTCGCATCCCCTTACCCTGTCGTCTGAGCGTTCGCAAGGACCCCGACGGATGAAGAGTCTTCCGCCATCCCTCCAAGCCCACCTCGACAGCGCCACCACCACGCTGGCCTGGTGCTGGCACATCACCCGCACCGACGGCACGCGCTTCGGCTTCACCGATCACGACCGCGACCTTGCCTTCGACGGCACCGTGTTCGAGGCCGCCACCGGCTTTACCGCCAGCGAGATCAACGACGCCCTCGGCCTCTCGGTCGACAACCTGGAGGTCTCCTCCGCCCTCAAGTCCGACCGCCTCAACGAGGACGACCTGGCTGCCGGCCTCTACGACGATGCCGCCGTCGAGATCTGGCGCGTCAACTGGGCCGACCCGGAGCAACGCGTGCTCATGCGCTCCGGCTCCCTCGGCGAGGTGCGCCGGTCCGGGGCGGCCTTCACCGCGGAGGTGCGCGGCCTCGCCCATTACCTCCAGCAGCCCAAGGGCCGCCTCTACCAGTCCGGCTGCGATGCCGACCTCGGCGACGCCCGCTGCGGCATAAACCTGAGCGATCCCGCCTTCCGCGGCACCGGCACCGTCCTCGCCGCCGCCAGCGGCCGCCTCCTCACCGCCACGGGCCTTTCCGCCTACGCCGCCGACTGGTTCACCCGCGGCCTCCTCACCTTCACGTCCGGCCCCAACATCGGCCGCGCCCAGGAGGTCAAGCGCCACACCCTCGCGGGCACCGTGGCCACCGTCGAGCTCTGGCACCCCACGGCCCACGCCATTACCGCCAGCGACATCTTCACCATCACCGCTGGCTGCGACAAGCAACTCGCCACCTGCCGCGCCAGGTTCGCCAACGCCCTCAACTTCAGAGGCTTCCCCCACATGCCCGGCCCCGACTACGTGTTGGCCGTCGCGAAGCCTGGGGAGCCGGTGAAAAGAGGCAATAGGGCAATAGGGCAATAAGGCAGTAAGCAGTAGGTGGGACGCAAGCTCCACGCCCTACTGCCCTATTGCCTTACTGCCCTATTGCCTCAATCTCCATGCTCTCCACACCCACCACCATCGTCACCATCGCCCGCACCTGGCTCGGCACCCCCTACCACCATCAGGCGAGCCTCAAGGGCGTCGGATGCGACTGCGTCGGCCTCGTGCGCGGCATCTGGCGCGAGAGCTACGGCGCCGAGCCCGAGCCGCTGCCCGCCTACACCCGCGACTGGGCCGAGGCCCATGGCCGCGAGACCCTCCTCGAAGCCGCCCGCCGCCACCTCGTCGAGGTCCCCCCAACCCAGGCGCAGCCCGGCGACGTCCTCATCTTCCGCTGGCGCCGCACCGCCCCCGCCAAGCACTGCGCCATCCTCGCCACCCCCACCGCCATGATCCACGCCCTGGAAGGCGCCCCCGTCTCCGAGGTCTCCCTCTCCGCTTGGTGGTGGCGGCACCTGGCGGGAGTGTTCGCCTTCCCGGAGGTGTCAGATCCTCTGGGTCTGACACCATTCGCGACGGCCCTTAGCCCCGCCACTTTAGGAGCTTCGAAAAAACCGGCCGCTGCCGAGGGGAAAAATCCGAGATCGGCATGTTCGGGTTTGGATGACGCGACGCCGTTAGCTGGGCGCGAATGGACTGATTGGGCACGATGCGAACAGCATTGGTGCTGACTCGGATCGTTCCAGCCAGATCGAGGGCATCCAAATAGAACGACAAGGCTATAGGCGAGGCCTCCCTGTATTCGCCGCTCGCCCTGTCGGTGAGCGAAACGAACAGCCATGATGGTTGGCGCCACTCGGAAATATTGCAGGATAGGTCGACGATGAAGCGCTTCGTTTCACGCGACTTGAGTAGGAACCGCAAGTTCTCACGCTCCGACACCACAACTGCTCTCGCTTCTTCAATGGTCCCCCTAAGACCGGGTTTGAT
>JBAPMW010001106.1:0-1572 GCA_049278815.1 Hyphomicrobiaceae bacterium | reverse complement strand
CCGTTTGATTGTCGCGATTATATGCAAGCATCTCCCGTTGCCCTCAGACTAGTTGCGTGAGGTGTATAGCGCCTTCATGTCAGAGTGGACGGATTATGATCTGGCGCAACGGGTGCGGCGCAATCTTGATTGACGGGGGGCGAAAGTGGGACCCCAAGGAAGCTCATTCCCGCAGCGCTATCTCGCCCGCTTTCACCCCAACATCCCCGCCACCACCTCCCCAATCGCCAGCGAAGCCGTCAGCCCCGGGCTCTCGATCCCGTAGAGCGCCACCAGCCCCGGCACTCCGTGCCGCTCCTCGCCGTGGATGGCGAAGTCCGGGACCGGCTCGCCTTCGCGGTAGAGCTTGGGGCGGATGCCCGTGTAATCCGGGTGCAGACGGGTCGCATCCAGCCCCGGGTAGTAGCTGCGGATGAAGCCCAGGAACTGCTCCAGCTTCCCGGGCTCGAAGCCGTAGTCGATGTCGTCTATCCAGGCGAGGTCGGGGCCGAACTTGCAGCGTCCGCCGATGTCCACGGTGGCGTGCAGCCCGAGCCAGGCGCCATCGGGCATCGGATAGATGTGTCGCTGGAAGGGCGAGGGGCCGGACAGGGCGTAGTACTGGCCCTTGGCGTAGAAGGTCTCGGGCACGGTGTAGCCCTCGCCATAGGACGTCAGAGTCCGCGCCAGCCTGGAGGCGGTGAGCCCGGCCGACAGCACCAGCCTGGTTGAGGTGATGACAGCGGGCGAATCGCCGCCGGTCGCCAGTCGGAACAGGCCGCCGGGCGTGCGCTCGATGCGCTCGACAGGGCATCGGAGCACCACCGAGCCGCCGCCCGCCTCGACATGGCCCTGCAGCGCCAGCATGTAGCCGTGGCTGTCGACGATGCCGGTCGACGGCGACAGGAGCGCCGCCACGCAGTCGAGCTCGGGCTCCAGCGCGCGCGCGGCGTCGCGCCCAAGCGGCGCCAGGTCGGTGATGCCGTTGCGCTCGGCGGTGGCCTGAATCGCGCCGAGCTTGGCGAGCTGGCTGTCGTGCGTGGCGACCAGCAGCTTGCCGCAGCGCGCGTGCGCGACGTTGTTCTCGGCGCAGAAGGCGTAGAGCAGCGCCTTGCCGCGCACGCACAGCCGCGCGCGCAGGCTGCCCGGCGGGTAATAGATGCCGGCGTGGATCACCTCGCTGTTGCGCGACGAGGTCTCCGAGCCGATCAGCGCGTGCTGCTCCAGCACCATGGTCTCGTGGCCGTCCCGGGTGAGCGCCCGCGCCACCGCCAGCCCGACCGCGCCAGCGCCGACGACGATGGTCTCCACGTCCGGGGTGGTCATGGCGCGGCTTCTCCGGGGGGCGGGGCGGGGGCGTCAGGTCCTGTCACCCGGGTTGCACAGGATGATGCGCATTGTGAATTTTGGGACTTGCCACGAACATAAAAGGAACATAGCCTGAACGGAAGAGGGATCGTCAGTGTTCCGGGGTGCATCATGGAGTTGGCCATCGAATGGATCTGGGCCTTCGTGGCCGGCGGCGCCGTCGGGGCGGCGGCCGGCTGGGCCTGCCTGAGCGTCACGGTCGGCCATTTGCGCGCCGACCTCGGC
>JBAPMW010001105.1:0-7755 GCA_049278815.1 Hyphomicrobiaceae bacterium | reverse complement strand
CGTCGGGGGCCTTGGCATCGGGGGGGGTCGCATCGACGGCCTTGGCATCGGGGGCCGTGGCATTGGGGGGCTTGGCCTCCTGCGACTTGGCATCCTCCGATGCGGCCGGCGCCTGTGCGCCCGAGGGGGGGCTCAGCGCCAGGGCCAGGGCGATGCCCGGGACCAGCAGCAGCGCCAGCAGGCGCCCGCAGCGGGCGATGCGGCCCCGCCGCTTGCGAAATGTGTCAGTCACGAGCACAGCGCATCGCTCCCGCGGCCGTCATGATGGGCGCGGCCCGGATCGAAACAGACCCCGACGGCGATTTGAAGGTGGCAAGGGCTACGCCTCCGTGCGACAGCTCGGCTGCTGGATGGCTTGGCCAGATTGGCGAACGGCCGATCGTCAATGGTGGCCTCCCATCCGCAACTCGTCATTGGCCCTTCGCCCATCTACGCACATTGGGCCTCCGGGCAGGGAGGTTGCCCGGAGGCCCGTTGTGCTTCGGTCGGGGACTAGCGGACCGAACGCAATCTCAAAGCTTCCAGTTGAGCGCGAGATACACCCCACCCCCGCACCGCGAAGGCGGAGCGGTTGGGGCTGCCGCAGACCGACTGCGACGACCCTAGTAATTCTAGACTATATTAGTCAAGTATTTGGTGACCTGCAAACGGCGACTGGGCGAGCCGATCTTGTTGCGGCCGCTACCGCAACGGCCTTTGCAGCGCAAGGGCGGCCGGTGCGTTGGGGCGGGCGCCCTGATTTGTGACAACACAAACCCTCATTCAGAAAAGGGATGCTTAGTGCATGGTGGGCTCCGCGAAAGCGCGCGCCTGCGCCGCCACGCTGAGCCCCTTTCTCTCGCCAGCCGAGACCGACTATCCTGTTGGCCGGAGCGGGGAATACGGGCCGGGGCCGCCAGGCCGTCGCCGGCTCGTTCAGGCGTTGCCGATGGAAGGTCGCGGGATGCGTAGCGTTTCGGCCAAGGAGCCGGAGCTGAAGCTCAGGCTCACGCCGCAGGAGTTGCGGCGTATCGGCGCCCATCCGGCGCTCGATGACCTGACGGTCGGCAAGCCCGTCACCAGGACGCAGCGCTCCATCTACTTCGATACTCCGGACCACCGCCTGCGCGCACGCGGCGTCTCGCTGCGCCTGCGCGCCATGGACGATCAGAAGGGCGACCGGTGGCTACAGACGGTCGAGGCTGGCAAGGAAGTGAGAAACGGCGTCTCCAACCCCAATGAGAGCGAGGCCGTGGTCGGCGGTCCCGAGCCGGATCTCTCGGCAATAGACGACCGCAAGCTGCGCCAGGTCATCGCGCGGGCCGTGCGCCGCTCCGGACTGGAGGCGCAGTTCGAGACCATCGTCACGCGCACCACGCGTCGGCTCCATTCCGACAAGGGCGACCTGGACCTGACCCTCGACGAAGGCGTGGTGCGCGCCGGCGCCGCGGAGGACAGGCTGTGCGAGGCGGAGCTGGAGCTGAAGGCCGGCTCACCGGAGTGCCTGCTTGAGACGGCCGCCGCGTTGTTCTCGTCGCAGCCGGTCCGCCTGGCGGAGGAGAGCACGGTCGAGCGCGGCTACAACCTGGTGCTCGGCCGCAGCGACCCCCGGGTCGTCCCTTGCAAGGGGGAGACCCCGGTCATCGAGGACGGCGAGAGCTGCGGCGAGGCGCTGGCGCTGTTCGTCGCGTCGGCCGCTACCCAGATCGAGCGCAATCGCCGCGCCCTTCTGGAGACGGACGATCCGGAGGCCGCACACCAGTTGCGTGTCGGTCTCAGGCGGCTGCGTAGCGCGCTGCGCGCCTTCCGGCCGATCGAGAGCTCGCCCGCCACGCTGGCGCTTTCGCGCTACGCCCGCGAGATCGGTCAGAAAGTGGGCGAGTTGCGGGATGCCGACATTCTGATCGGAGACATCTACGCGCCCGTGGCGGCGACGCGGCAACGGGAGCCCGGCTTCAGCGAGCTGCGCGGAGCGCTGCTGGTGCACCGCGACGCGGTCAGGGGCGAGGCGCGCGCGGCGCTCTTGAGCGAGCAATGGTCGCGGCTGCAGCTCTACCTCGCCCTGTGGCCGGAGACGGTCAAGTCCAACGCCAAGCTCGCTGCGCCGGTCGGCGCATTTGCGCCCGTGTCCCTCGCCAAAAGCTGGCGCAGAGCCGCCAAGTGCGGCGCCAGGCTTGAGGGCCTGTCGATCGAGGATCGGCACGAGATGCGCAAGGCGCTCAAGGCGTTCCGGTATGCCGTCGAGTTCTTCGCCTCGCTCTACGAGGCGCGTCATGTCAACCGCTTCGTGAGGGACCTGAAGCGGCTGCAGGACGTGTTCGGCTACATGAACGATGTGGCGACGGCCGGCGCGCTCAACGCCATCTGCGACAAGCGCTGCGCCTTGGTGCCCGCCGCGCAGCGCGCTGCCGGATACGTGCTCGGCTGGCACGAGGTCTCCGCGAGGCACGCCTGGGAGGACGCTGCCGCAATGTGGCGCCGTCTCGCCAAGCGCCGTCGCTTCTGGGAATAGACAGCCCTTCGCGGCTGACCCGATCCCCCGGCGATCCCCCGGGCTCACTTGTCCTTCTCGGGCGCCGGCGCCTTCCTCGGCGGCTTGGCGAACAGGCCGACCGTGATGGTGCGGGCGATGTACTGGGCCATGCAGTTGTAGCCGACCTCGGTCTGGCCGAAGTCCTCCATCACGGGCTGGTCGGCGGAGGCCATGGTGCGGGTAAGCACCTCCATCGCCTCGTAGCGGCCGATGCGCAGCACCTTCTCAGCCGCCGCCACCCGCTTCAGGCTGGTGCGGATGGCCTGATAGTGCGGGTCCTTGGCGAGGCTCTTGGCGTAGCGCAGCCCGACGAGGATGACGTCGACGTTATGCTGCTTGAGCCATTGCACGGTGGCGGTGACGGACTGCTCGAAGTCATCGACCGGTACGTGGGCGAGCGCATCGTTGGTGCCCACCTGCCATAGGACGATGTCGGGCTCGTTGAGGGCCACCTCGATCGTGATCCGCTCCCCCGCCGCGTCGGCCAGCTCGCCGGAGAAGCCGCGGTTGACGATCTCCACATCGAGGCCCTTGATGGCCCGCTCGAGGATGCGCTCCAGCAGCGGGCTGCCCCTGCGGCCAACTCCGAGGACGGCCTTCGGCGAGGAGCCGATGGCCAGGATCTTGAGGCGCTTACGTTGCTGCAGGGCGGCGGCGCTGTTGGGCAGCGGGTGCTCGGCCACCGTCGCGTCCCCGCACTCCTTTTCCATGGGCGGCGGGGCGACCTGGGCAGCCACGGCGGCGGAGCCGAGCGCCAACCCGCCTGCCACGAGCGCGACAGAGAGGTGCAAGCGATGCATTGGCTGACCCAGCTCCAGACCCGATCTCAGTGCTGCGGGCCCAGCCGCTGTCTCCATTCCGACATCCACGCGGTGAGCCAGAGTAGCCCAATTCCAACAACCACCACAATCGTATCGACCGCCAGCGACCCGGAATAGAGAAAGCGCACGATCTGCCCGCCCAGGCTCAGGAGCGAGCCCACGCAGAACACGTTGAGCGAGTTGCGGCCAAGCGTCGAAAGGGCCTCGGCCAGCCCGTGGGCGTAGCGGGCGATGATCGGATAGACCGCGGAGAATATAGCCACAAGGGCCAGAAATTGGATCAGCCGCATCGGCGCCAGGAAGCTTTTGCTGTTGACAAACAAGAGCTTGGGTGTCGGCACCTTGGTCGGATCCGGGAACGCCTGGAACACGATCATCAAGATGCCTGCGAGCAGCACCGGCGCCGCCACCAACCTGACGCGGCCGATGTTGCGGTGCACAAAGCCGCCCAACCCTTCGTCGCGCGCCAGAGCGAAGCCAAGCACGAAAATCGCCTGCCAGGCGAACGGATTGAAGAACCACTGCCCCTGCACCGGCCAGGTCAGCGCCGTGAACGGCACCGACAGGGCCGCGAGATACAGGACCAGCGAGAGCGGCACCAGCATCGCCGGCGCGAACCGGTCGATGATCACAAACGCCGGGGCCGCCAGCATCAGCACCACGTAGAGCGGCAGGATATCGAAGTAGCCGAGCTGATGCGTGAGCAGGACGATGCCGATCTGGGTGCGGGCCGGGTCCTGGAAGAAGGCCGCCGCGTTGTGCCACTCCAGGATCAGGGGGTTATCTATCTGATAGGCAACCCCCGCGAGCAGGGCGAGCGCCAACCCGCTGATCAGGATATGCGCCGCATAGATTTGCAGCGACCGCCCACCGAGGCGGAACGCCAGCGGCACCGCGCCGACCTTGACGGATTTCCGGCCCTTGCCGTTGCCGCCCACCAGCAGTCCCAGCGACCAGCCGGCAAGGAACACGAACAGCTCGGCGGAGTCCGAGATGGAGAAGTTGCGGTGCGTGAAGCGCTCGTAGGCGATCCCCGGCACATGATTGATGAAGATCGTCACCAGCGCAAAGCCGCGCCAGAAATCGACAGCGTTGGCTTCACGCGGCATGGGCTTCACGTGGTCCGGTCTGCTGGCGGCATGGGACGCTCGGCCCGCGCGCGGCGGCCGTAGTGAGTGGAAAGGACGGCCGGGCAGCGCCCCGGATTGGCTCCGTGGCCTAGCCGTCGCGGGGCACCCTGCCTCTGCATTGGGGCAAAGCCTTGGCCATCAGGCCAGCAGGAAGGCCATCTTTCCGCACCGCGCCGAAGCGCCGTCAGCCAGCCGCCACGAAGTGTCCGATCAGCGCGTTGGCAATGGCCTGCGGGCCCGGAACATGGAGCCCATCGGGATGCCGGTGCTCCAGCATCTGCCCGGCCTCCTTGCGGCTGAACCAGCGCGCATCGGCGAGCTCGCCGCTGTCGATGGTGATGTCCGTGGTCTCAGCGCGGCCGAGGCAGCCGATCATCAGGGAGTGCGGGAAGGGCCAGGGCTGGCTCGAATGATACGTCACCTCGCCCACCGCGATGCTGGTCTCCTCCCGCACCTCGCGGCGGACGGCGTGCTCGATGTCCTCGCCCGGCTCGATGAACCCGGCGAGCGCGGAGTACATCTTCTCGCTGTAGCGCTTCTCGTGTGCCAGCAGGCAGCGGTCCCCATCGGTGACGAGCATGATGACCACGGGGTCGGTGCGGGGGAACCACTCGGTCTTGCAGGCCCAGCACGAGCGGCGCCAGCCGGCGTCCTTCACCAGTGTCACGCCGCCGCAGCGGCCGCAGCAGCGGGCATTCTCGTGCCACTGCGCCAAAGCGCGCGCCTGGCCGCACAGCGAGAGCTCCTCCGGCGGCATGGCGCCCTGCATCGCCAGGGATCTCAGGTCCACGATGGGGCGCAGCTTCTCCACCGCCCCGGGGACATGGCGGGTGCGGTGCTCGTTGACCGCCAGGGCGAAGTAGCCGGTGCCGGCCCCGTCCACCCCCAGGAAGAGCGAGTCGGCGACCGGCAGGCCGAACCCGGCGATCTCCTCCGGAGAGAACCACGCAAGCTTGGCGGTGGTGCGCTCGGGATTTGAGCGGATGACGGGCTTCAGGTCGGCCAGCAGCAGGATGCGCGTGCCCGGCTCCTTCAGCTTGGACTTGACGAACGCATCGTCGCCGCGCTTGTGCGCGAGCCAATCGAGCATCGTCGTGGCACCGACGGTGGGCATCGAGGGAGCTCCGTGCTAGGCCTGCAAGGATGAGCACAGGGTTGGCAGCCATGCAACGCATTCCGGCGCCCAGGTCTAACTATGGCCCGCAGCTTAACCCATGGGTTGCTATCGGGGGGACATTCGTAGGATAATTCGGCGGGAGGTTGGCGGTGGACGTGTCTCTCGCCAACCGGGTCAGGTCCGGAAGGAAGCAGCCCTAACGAGCCAGATGCGGGTCGTTTGTCAGCCTCCCACTTCCGCTTTGCGCCCGCGTCTTGTTCTAGCGTCCGGCCGGCACGGCACTCCGCGGCATTGGCACCCTGAGGCCCACCCTGAGGCATGGCAAAGAAGCGGCCAGCGACCGATCCGAGCATGACCGAGCGTGAAACGCCGCCAGGCACGGCGGGCGCACCGGCCGCCCCCTACGTGGTGCTGGCGCGCAAGTACCGCCCGGCCTCCTTCGACGACCTGATCGGCCAGGAGGCGATGGTGACGACGCTCAAGAACGCGTTCGCCACCGACCGCATCGCCCAGGGCTATATGCTGACCGGCGTGCGCGGCGTCGGCAAGACCACCACCGCCCGCATCCTGGCCCGCGCCTTGAACTACGAGCGCGAGGGTGTGGAAAAGCCCACCTTCGACATGCCGGAGCCGGGGCGGCACTGCGCGGAGATCATGGAGGGCCGCCACCCCGACGTGATCGAGATGGACGCCGCCTCCAACACCGGCGTCGACAACGTGCGCGAGATCATCGAGAGCGCGCGCTACAAGCCGCTCATCGCCCGCTACAAGGTGTATCTCATCGACGAGGTGCACATGCTCTCCAAGGGCGCCTTCAACGCGCTCCTCAAGACGCTGGAGGAGCCGCCCCGGCATGTGAAGTTCATCTTCGCCACCACCGAGGTGCGCAAGGTGCCGGTGACGGTGCTCTCGCGCTGCCAGCGCTTCGACCTGCGGCGCGTGGACGTACCGGTGCTGATGCGGCACTTCAAGGGCATCGTGGCCAAGGAAGGCGGCACGGCCAGGGACGACGACGGCCTGGCGCTCATCGCCCGCGCCTCCCAGGGCTCGGTACGGGACGGCCTGTCGCTGCTCGATCAGGCGCTGGCGATGGGCTCAGGTGCCATCGAGGCGGCCAACGTACGGGCCATGCTGGGCCTTGCCGACCGGGGCCGCATCTTCGACCTGGTCGAGCGGCTGCTGGCTGGCACGGCCCCCCAGGCCCTGGAGCTGTTCGCCGAGCTGCACCGCGACGGCGCCGAGCCGCTGCAGATCCTGAGCGACCTGGCGGAGGCGGTGCACACCGCCACCCGCGCCAAGGTGCTGGGTGCCGAGGCGGCCGGCGAGGGCCTCGCGGTCGAGGAGCGGCGTCGCGCCGCCGACCTGGGCGGACGGCTGTCGATGCCCCTCCTGGCACGCGCCTGGCAGATCCTGCTCAAGGGCCTCGAGGAGGCTGCCGAGGCGCCCAACGCCATGGCCGCGGCCGAGATGGTGCTGATCCGGCTGGCCTACACCGCGGACCTGCCCCCGCCCGACGAGATCCTCAAGGCGCTGGGCGGTGGCGCCACGGTCCGCTCCCAGCTCGCCGCCCGCGCGCCGGCCACGGCCTCCGCCGACGGACCTGTGGCTGTAGGCGGAGCCCCTACGCCCTCGGCCCTGGCAGCCGTCGCTCCTGGCGACATGCCTCGCGAGGCGGGCCCAGTGGCGGAGCACATGGTGGCCCCCCCGGACGACATCGAGAGCGACGAGGATGTGGGCCTCGAGCTGGAGGACGGCGCGGCATCGCTGCCGGTCGTGCAGACTTTCCTCGATGTTGTGGAATTGGTGGGTGTGAGGCGGGATGCTTTTCTCAAAGACCACCTAGAACGGAATGTGAGTCTCGTTCGGTTCGATCCCGCCGGTAGCATCGATCTCTACCTACTTCCTGGTGCACCAAAGGAGCTCCCGAACAATCTCCGGGAGAAACTCAACCTATGGACAGGCAGGCGCTGGGTCGTTGCCCTCAGCAATGCAGCGGGAGAGCGCACGATCGACGACGTGCGTGCCGAGCGTAAGGCGGCGGAGCTGCGCGAGATCCAGAACCATCCGGTCGTCGCCGCCGTGCTCCAGCAGTTCCCTGGCGCCAAGGTCGAGGTGAAGCCCTTGCCGGGTACCAGGCGATGAGATGGTGAGGTGTGGGGTCAGACCCTGCGGGTC
>JBAPMW010001104.1:0-2883 GCA_049278815.1 Hyphomicrobiaceae bacterium | reverse complement strand
AGGGAGTCGCGCGCCGATTCCGTCGCATCCAGCATCGCGCGCGCGTTGCGGGCGGCCATGCCGTTGAGGTCGCTGCCGGAGGAGGCCGCCGCGCGGTGGCGGATGCCTCCGGCCGCATCGAGCTCGCTCACTGTCACGGTGCAGGCGCCGCAGTCGCCCTCGGCGCAGCCCTCCTTGGTGCTGGTGAGGCGCCGCTCGCGGCGCAGATAGGTGAGCAGGGTCGCTGCCGGGTCGAAGCCCCGCAGCCTCAAAACCTCGCCATTGAGCACGAACGAGAGAAGATCCCGCATGGCTCCCGTCTATCATCCGCTACGGTGCCGAACTCTATCTGCATGACGCATCTTCCGCCAGGGACCAGGCACCTCGCCGACCGCCCCAGGACGAGCGCCTCATCCCTCGCCGGACCGCTGAGGCAGCTACGTGAATAATCAGCGCTCCTCGACCGCAGGGGGAGGAGTCCCCTGCATACCTATGCCGTTAGCTCAGGCTGGCGAAACCAGCGGCAGCGGCGCGTGTCGTCGATCAGTGAGCGCATGGCCAGCGGCTGGCGCGCCACGAGCTGCTCGATGACGCGCGCCGCGATCCGGCCCACGCCGTTGGTCTTGCGGCGGTTGTGGCGGAAGACGTACTCGTCGAGACAGGCCTGCAGGTGCTTGTCGCCAACCGCGCCCGCATGCGTGCCCAGCAGCCAGCGCTTCAGCAGCGAGATCGTCCAGTGGCAGCCTGCAGGGCGTCGCTCTCGCGCCGCTCGGCGTTGGTCTGGACGACCCTCTCGCAGGGCCGCGCGCCCAGGCTGTCGCCGTCGTAGCTGGCGAGCCCGTCCGTCACCACCCGCTCATCGCTTTGCAGGCGGCTGCGTTCCCACCTCGCCTAGGGTCCATATTGGTGGGTCGTTGAGGACTTGAACCTCTCGGCGCCAGCTCCCCTTATTTCATAGCCAACCGGGTTACAGCCGGTCGGGGAGATACGACCCTGGTGCTCACCTCGGACTGACCGCCAGGCGAGCCATGTCGGTGCCACGGGTCCGATTCGAACGGACACTGCACGGGGCTTGAAGCCGTTGCCTCCTGCCGGTTGGACTACCGTGGCATTGGTGCGCGTGGCTGGATTCGAACCAGCACTGTTCGCCATCTCGGGGCGACGCCTCCTGCCGTTGGGCTACACGCGCGGAGCTGGCGGACGGTGCGCGGATCGAACGTGCGCACCCTTGCGGGCCCATTCTTGGACAATGCGCGCTTCCAACGCGCTGCATTGCCACTCTGCCAACCGTCCTTTAGCAGAAGAAACATGGCGGATGGTGATGGGATCGAACCACCGCGGCCTTGCGGCCGGCATCGCGCTAGCAACGCGTCCCCTTACCACTCGGGCAACCATCCTTGTCCTCACTCCGATCCGATCGACGGCAGGCCCTTGCGGACCCGGCCCGCGCTATCGTCTGGAAAGCTCAGGTCGTGCAGGGTCATGCTCGTTCTCCGGGCGGGTTGGCGGAAGCGGCAGGAGTCGAACCTGCAAGACCTTGCGGTACGCACGGTTTTCGGGACCGGCCCCCTCGCCAACGGGGTTTGCGCTTCCATGCTGGGTCTCAGCGAGCCTGGTGCCCCGAGCTGGATTCGAACCAGCAACCTCCGCCTTCTGAGGGCGGCGCCTCTACCAGATTGGACTACCGGGGCAGCGTGGGGTTTGGACGATGCGCGCCAAGATCAATGCGGGGCACGCGCGGGCGACAAGCTCAGCGACAATAGCGCGAGCTACTCGAGAGTCCGGATAGGGTCGCCAGTCGGTCCATGGCCGCGTATATGATCTCGTCAGCGCGCGGAGTCAAGCGCGAGCCGATGGAAGCGGCAGCGCGGCGGCCTACGCTGTCAGCCGCTTGGTGAGCAGCAGGAACTCGGAGCCGGGATGCTCCCAGCCATCCTTCACCATGCGCCGGCCCGCCACCTCGCGATAGCCGCAGCGCTCGTAGAGCCGGCGCGCGCCGGTGTTGGTATCGGCGACGACGATGCTCATGCCGCGGCGGCGGGTCTGGCGCGCGAACTGCTCGGCGAGCCCCAGGAGCGCGGTGCCATAGCCCTTGCCGCGGTGCCCCGGATAGGCGGCGAGCACGTTGACGTACCACGTGCCCGGCACCAGGTCCTCCAGCTCCTGCAACGGCACGACGATGGGCGGAAGATTGGCCGGCAGCGGCTCGGGAGTGTCGGCAATCGGATAGCCGATCAGCCCTGCCACGACGCGTCTGTGGCTCTCGACCACGACGGTATTGCGGTAGGAGAAGCTGCCCGCCTCGCGCTCAGCGCGCTCACGGCCAACTGCCCATGGGTCAACGCCCGGCGGCGCGGTCTTGCTCCACAGATAGAGGGCAAGGCCCTCGCTGGCAAAGTGCACCAGGTCGGTCATGGCCCTGGCGTCGCCCGGCATCGCCTTCCGAAACGGAGTCGCGAGATCGACCACGGGGCACCTCCCTGCTCATGTCGCATGCCAATAGTACAGCGAGTAGCGAGTAGCGAGTAGCGAAGAGGGTAGCGGCGACCTCTGCCCGTTGCGCATATCCCTACTCCCTATTCGCTATTCGCTTCTCTTGCAGCCTCACCCGCCCGAGCCAAGGGCTACGAAGCGGTAGCCGATGTCGACGTGAATGTGATCCATGCTGGCGTATGTCATGACGCCGCCGGCCTGATGGTTGGCGATCAGCCAGCGCACCACATCGGCCTTCCTGCCGGCGGGCGCCTTGAAGTCGACGGCGTTGCCGCTCGCGTGCCGGGAGGGGCGGCCGGTGCCGGCGATCCTGGCCCCAGGCCGGCAGGTGGAGACGATGCTCACGCGACCGAACTGCGCCTCGATACGGGAGAGCAGGTCGCGCGCAGCGGGCGTGAGGCAGGTCCGCGA
>JBAPMW010001103.1:0-4255 GCA_049278815.1 Hyphomicrobiaceae bacterium | reverse complement strand
GCCCCCGACCCGATCGTTGCGGTCACCATCCCCCCGGCCGATTGGAACGAGGCGGAGTTCACGCGCAGCGTGCGCCAGACCTTCGATGCGTTCGCGGCCCGGCATCCGGGCACCCATGCCAACGCTGCCCGGTTCCGCTGGCGCGGCGGCGCCCCCATCGACGATGCGGCGCTGGGGAGCCTGGGGCGCGTGCACGACGTGACGGTGATCGGCCGGCCGGGAGGCCGGGGTGCGCGCATGACCGCCGTCGAGTCGGCCCTGTTCGACAGCGGCAGGCCGGTGCTGATGGCGCCTCCGGTGGCCCCGGCGACGCTGGGCGAGACCGTCCTGATCCATTGGAACGCCAGCATCGAGACGGCGTGCTGCATCCTGTTCGCCATGCCGATCCTCCGGAAGGCCAGGCGGGTTGCGTTCATTGCCGTGGAGGGCGCCGTCGTGCCGGGCCCAAGCATCAAGGACGCGGTGGGCTACCTGGAGGCCAACGGCGTTGCCGCCACCGACAAGACCGTGACGGGACCGCGCAACCGCGCGGGCGAGGCGATCCTGGCCGAGGCCGCCGCCATGGGCGCCGACCTGCTGATCAAGGGCGCCTACACCCAGAGCCGGCTGCGGCAGATGATCTTCGGCGGCGCCACCAGCCATATCCTGGCGGCGGCGGAGATTCCGGTGTTCTTCGCGCATTAGGCGGGTGTCGGGCGTCGCAATCGAGGTTGTGCTTCCGACACCCGAAGCCCGACACCCCACGCCCGAATCTTTACGGGTGCGGATGGGTCGGGTCGACCCAGTACACCGCCTCCGGCTTCTCCACCGGCTCGATGTCGAGGTTGACGGCGATGGCTTCGCCGTCGCTGCGCACCAGCACGCATTCGAGCGGCTCATCGGGGCTGGCGTTGATCTCCTGGTGCGGGACGTATGGCGGAACATAGATGAAATCGCCGGGGCCGGCCTCGGCCACGAACTCCAGCTCCTCGCCCCAGCGCATGCGCGCCTTGCCCTTCACCACGTAGATCACGCTCTCCAGGTGGCCGTGATGATGGGCGCCGGTCTTGGCGTCGGGGTGGATGGTGACGGTGCCGGCCCACAGCTTCTGCGCGCCGACGCGGGCGAAGGTGATGGCGGCCTTGCGGTCCATGCCGGGCGTCTGCGCCGTGTTGGGGTCGAGGCTGCTGGCGGGGATCACCTGCACGCCGTCGTGCTTCCAGGCCGGCTCGTCCGGGTGGGGGTGGTGGTGGCTCATGGGGGCATCCTTCTTGTCAGCTTGGCGGGGTCACGATACGCCTGATCGGGGTGGCGCCATAGCGTGGGTGTACTGGCGGAACGATTTGGTGAAGGGCATTGGCGATGCGGGACGGATTTTCATCAGCTACCGTCGCAGCGACAGCAGGATTTTCGCGCACCGCATGTTCGACCGGCTGGTCGAGATGTTCGGGCCGCAGGCGGTGTTCATCGACATCGACCGCATCCCGCCGGGTGTCGATTTTCGCACCCACATCCGCGGCGAGATCGCGCAGGCCGGCGTGGTACTAGGTCCGACGCTCGCCGTTTTTTCCCTCTCCGGAGTGTTGGGATTTATATTGTGGATCATCGCTCCTTCACCTCCGGGGCTTTCCGAAGCCGATATAGCAGCTAAACGCAAAGATGCTGAAAGTCGGTTTTACCGAGAGATTTGGTGTAACTCGTTCTGTTGTCTCGGGTTACAGCATCAAATGCACCTCGCCTTTTGAGGGACTGGAGTGTTCCGGTCCGCGGCTTCCGCACAAGTACAATTCGCGCGCCAGATTCTCGCTTCTCACCCAAACAAGCGGACTTTCTAACTATCAGGAGATAGAGGTCTACTATTCAAAGACGCCAGACAAGATCTCCTGGGGTGCGGTGGCGAAGGATGCTTTGGCGACAGCCAAAGGTCCACGGAAGTCGAATACGCCCACCCGGCTGGACTATTTTCACGAAGATATCAGACATGCCCTTGGAGATATCCTGAAGGAGCTTGGCTTTACTCTTGCCATGGTGCAGGCCCGTGAAGGCCATAACGCTACCCGCGTAGATAACGAAGGCACTATTTACCACCCTCTCCTGAAATTGAAAGAGGATGGCGGCAAGACCTATAACTGTGATAATTATGCCGGCGGCCGTGGCTATCCAGGATTTATCGGCCTTCACGTCAGTGAAGATATAGAAGAATTGAACCATCGACCTAACCCATACTCTGCGGTGAAGAAGTGATGCGCCCAGATCTGTCGCCGTTTGAAGATAATGCCCGCGACGCCCGACTGCCGACTTCCGAACTAGGGGCGGTTTATTCGCCGGGGACAGTGAATCGCGCTTCACGATGTATTCGGATTAATGATGACGGCAGGGGCAAGTCGTGCTCTCATGCGCGGGCCTCGGAGATGAGAGCGGCGGAGACCTGGGGCCGCCCCTCAGACAGGAGCCGAGGGCCAAAGTCCGCGGTCTCGGCCGGTTGGTGGACAGACCATCCAAGCGCCGGCTCCGGGGGGCGGATTGCGGCGAAGTCGTTCTCCGGAAGGCCGCGCGATCGGTGGATTGGCCAGACAAGCGTCGCGCAGGCACCGGAGACGACCGGGCAGGGCGTCCTTTGCGCCCCACTGGTTAAGGTCATGGCCGCCGGGCGCGAGCCTGGACGCCCTGCCTCTCCTTCCCAGCCCCTCGGGTGGCCCGCCGCCGCGAGGCTCAATGCGTTGCTTGTTCGAGGTGCTGCCCTGGGGCCAGACCCGCAGGGTCGCAAAGCCATGCCGAAATGGCATGACTTTACGCAAAGTTGACCAATTCCACGACAGGAGTGTTTCTGCCAAGATCGGCCTCCTGGCCGTTGGCAAGGCACAAGTTTTCCGGCCGCTCCCCCCAGTCCGCGGCCGCCCCCAGGGGAGGACTGCACGTGAACAAGATAGATACCGATCTCCTGCGCGGCGCGCGGCTCATCGGGCAGACCGTGACGGAGGTCGTATTCGACTTCCTGCGGCGCCGGGGCATGACGCGCATCTTCGGCAATCCGGGGTCCACCGAGATCCCGATGTTTGCCGACCTGCCGGAGGATTTCTCCTACGTGCTGGGCCTGCAGGAGGCGAGCGTGGTGTTCATGGCCGACGCCTGTGCCCAGATCACCGGCAGAGCCCAGTTCGTGAACCTGCACTCCGCCGCCGGGCTCGGCAACGCGATGGGCGCCGTCTACAATGCCTATCGCGACCGGGCGCCCCTGGTGATCGTCACCGGCCAGCAGTCGCGCGCGCTGCTGCCGTACGACCCGTTCCTGTTCAACGAGAGCCCCGCCGAGCTCCCCAAGCCCTATGTGAAGTGGGCGATCGAGCCCGCCCGCGCCGCCGATGTGCCGGCGGCCATCGCCAAGGCCTACTACATTGCCATGCAGCCGCCGCGCGGCCCGGTGCTGGTGTCGGTGCCGCTCTCCGACTGGGACGAGACGGCCCAGCCGCTGCCTGAGCGGGAGATCGAAGGTGCATTCGCCCCCGCGCCAGAGGCGCTCGACAAGCTGGCGCGCAGGCTCGACGCGGCCAGGGAGCCCGCGATCGTGGTCGGCCCCGTCGTCGACGCCGACGGCGCCTGGCACGCCACGGTGCGCCTCGCCGAGCGGCTGCAGGCGAAAGTGTGGGCGTCGCCGAAGTCGCCGCGAGCGAGCTTCCCCGAGAGCCATCCGCTGTTCGCCGGCTTCCTGCCTGCCGCCCAACCCGGATTGGCGAATTGCCTCAAGGGGGCCGACCTCGTGCTGGTGCTCGGGGCGCCGGTGTTCACCTACCACTTCCCCGGCACCGACGACCATCTCCCCGCGGGCGCCGCGCTGTGCCTCATCTCCGACGACCCGAAGCAGACGGCGGGCGCGGCCGTCGGCTCGGCCATGCTGTCCAACATGAAGCTGGCGGCGGAGGGTCTCGCCGCCCGCGTGCGCCAGCGCGCCATCCGCACCGAGCCTGTGCGCGCCAGGCCGGGGCGCGTGCCCCTGACGCTTGGGATCGGCAACGACCTGTTCTACCAGACGCTGGCGGAGCTCAGGTCGCCCGACAGCATCCTGGTCGAGGAGGCGCCGAGCTCGCACGACGCGCTTCACGACTACTTCCCGATTCTGCGGCCGAACGGCTTCCTCGCCACCGCCAGCGGCTGCCTCGGCTTCGGCTTGGCGGCCGGCGTCGGCGCGGCGCTCACCAGCCCCTCGAGCCCGGTCATCTGCGTGGTGGGCGACGGGTCGAGCCTCTACACCATCCAGGCGCTGTGGTCGGCCGCCGAG
>JBAPMW010001102.1:0-5810 GCA_049278815.1 Hyphomicrobiaceae bacterium | reverse complement strand
TCTGCCCGTGAACGTCGGATGGCGCCACCCACGTCCCGTCGCTGCAAACGACCGCGAATTATAGGCACGGCGAGAGGGGGGCGGAGATAGGCGGCGTGCAGAGGCTCCCCGTCGTTGTGCTGTCAGCGTTAACGAAGCCACAACGGCAGGACGCGATAGAGCGTCAGCCGTCAGCGGAAATGGCGTGGTCTACGTCAAGGGGAAAGCGCTGGGCGTTTTCCACTCGATGTGGATCGCGCTGGGACGTGGAGGTGCATGCCTATCGGAGAGGACAGCGATTTATTTGACCGCCAAGCCGTACAAGGGACGAGCTCTCGGAGAGGGCGCTCGTGCTGAGACGCGCGGACAACGACGAGAGGCAGGTCCACCCGTTTCTGCGCGGCGACAAGACGTAGCCTGGAAGGCACCCCCTTTGGTACGCAGCCGCTCGCAGCCCCTGCGCGCCTGGCCTATAGTTGGCCACCATGACCGGGAAGCTCCTCACCTACATCGGCGCCGAGAACGCCATCATGCTGGCGCGCATCTTCGGCGCGCTCGCCATCGGTGCGCTGATCGGCCTGGAGCGCAGCTTCCATGGCCGCCCCGCCGGCTTCCGCACGCACGCGCTGGTGTGCATCGCCTCGGCGCTGCTCATGCTGGTCACGGTGTACCAGAACGAGTGGATGACGCAGGTGGCGCTGGAGGCGATCCGCACCGACCCCACGCGCATGGCGCAGGGCATCATGACGGGCATCGGCTTCCTGGGCGCCGGCGTGATCTTCAAGGAGGGGCTCACTGTACGCGGGCTCACGACGGCGGCCTCGGTGTGGGTCACGGCCGCCATCGGCATCCTCATCGGCATCGGCTTCTGGATACCGGCGCTGATCGGCGCGTTTGCCACGCTTGCCGTGCTCAGCGTGCTGCGGTTCATCGAGAACAGCATGCCGTCGGAGGTCTACGCCCATCACCATCTGCGCTTCCGGCGCGAGGCCGTGATGACCGAGGACGAGGTGCGCAAGCTGATCGGCAGCTACGGCTTCTCGGTCGCCAACCTCGCCTCCCGCCTGGTCGAGGAGGGCAAATATTTCGAGTACCGCATGGTGATCCGCAGCCGCACCCGCGACAACGCCCAGGCGCTCGCCCAGCATCTCCTGAAGCTGCCGGAGGTGATCGAGTTCCGAATCTCTCCGACGGGCGATTGACAGGTATCAGACCCTCTGGGTCTGACAACGATGCACGACCTGACGTTGGAGCCATGGTGTCAGACCCGGAGGGTCTGACACCTACTCCTACTCCGCCGGCTGCGCCGCCGTTCCTGGGCCGGCCGCCTCGCCGCGCCTGGCGAGAGACCGGCCGGTGAGGCGGCGGATCACCACGTAGAACACCGGCGTGAAGATGAGGCCGAACAGCGTCACGCCGATCATGCCCCAGAACACGGCGGTGCCGAGTGCGATGCGCATCTCGGCGCCGGCGCCGGTGGCGAGGTAGAGCGGCAGCACGCCGAGCGTGAAGGCCAGCGAGGTCATCAGGATCGGGCGCAGGCGCAGACGGCAGGCCTCCACGGCGGCGGAGACGATGTCGCGGCCCTGCTCCTCCATTTGCCGGGCGAACTCCACGATCAGGATGGCGTTCTTGGCGGCCAGCGCGATCAGCACCACGAAGCCGACCTGGGTGAGGATGTTGATCTCGCGGCCATGCAGCCATACGCCGAACGCGGCCGAGAACAGGCACATCGGCACGATCAGCATGATGGCGAGCGGCAGCGACCAGCTCTCGTACTGCGCCGCCAGCGCAAGGAACACGAATACGACGCTCAGCGCGAAGATGTAATAGCCGGTGCGGCCGACCTTGGCCTCCTGGTAGGAGAGGTCGGTCCACTCGAACGTGACGCCGGGCGGCAGCTTGTCCTTGGCGAGCCCGCCCATGATGGCGAGAGCCTGGCCGGAGCTGATGCCCGGCGCGGCCGTACCCTGCACCTCCGCGGACGGGAACAGGTTGTAGCGCGGAACGCGCTCGGGTCCCGCTATCTCCTGGAAGGTCACGAGGCTCCCGAGCGGCACCATCCGCCCGTCAAGGCTGCGCACGCGGATCTTGGACACGCTCTCCTGGTCGAGCCTGAAGTCGCCGTCGGCCTGGGCGGTGACGCGATAGGTGCGGCCGAACATGTTGAAGTCGTTGACGTAGGCCGACCCCATGAACACCCGCATGGCCTCGAAGATGGTGGTGACGGACACCCGCAGCATCTGCGCCTTGTCGCGGTCCACGTCGACAAACACCTGCGGGGTGGCAGCGGCGAAGGTGGTGAAGGCGTTGGCGATGCCGGGTGTCTTGTTGGCCTCGGCGACGAACTCCTGCGTGATGCGGGCCAGATCCACGGCCGCCATGCCCGTGGTGTCCTGCAGCCGCATGGAGAAGCCGGCCGCTGCGCCCATACCGCGCACCGGGGGCGGCACAAAGACCAGCGTCTTGGCCTCCTCGATCTGGGCAAGCTTGACGCGGAGCGACTGGGCGATCTTGTCGACGCTGAGCCCCTTGCGGTGTCGCTCCTCGAAGTCGTCGAGCACGATGAACAGCAGGCCGGCATTGGTGGCGGCGGAGAAGGTGGCGGCGTTGCGGCCGGTGAAGGCGTTGGAGTTGGCCACGCCGGGCTCCGCGAGGAGAATGTCGGTGGCCTTGCGCACCACCGCGTCGGTACGCTGCAGCGAGGCGCCCGGCGGCAGCTGCAGCGAGATGATGATGATCGCCCGGTCCATGTTCGGAATGAATCCGGTCGGCAACTGCTGCACGAACCAGACGCCGAAGGTCAAGAGCAGGGCGTAGCCGATCAGCACCGGCTTCCAGGCCCACGCCAGCCCCCGCACCAGCCGCGCATAGCCGCGCGCCAGCACGTCGAAGCCGGCGTCGAACAGGCGGAAGAAGAGGCGCACCGGCGCCATGATCAGGGACCGGCCCTCGTGAGCCCCGTGGGGCTTGAACAGCAGGGCGGCCAGCGCCGGGCTCAAGGTCAGCGACAGGAACAGGGAGATGCCGGTGGCGCTGGCGATGGTGATGGCGAACTGGCGGTAGAACTGGCCGGTGATGCCGGAGAGGAAGGCGGTGGGGACGAACACCGCGAACAGCACCAGGGCGATGGCGACGATCGCGACGCCCACCTCATCCATCGAGACGCGCGCCGCCTCGACGGGCGAGAGGCCCTCCTTCAGCTTGCGCTCGACGTTCTCCACCACGACGATGGCGTCGTCCACGACGATGCCCACCGACAGCACCAGGCCGAACAGGGTGAGCATGTTGAGGGAGAACCCGAACGCCTGCATCACCGCGCAGGTGCCGATCAGCGCCACGGGAATGGCAAGCACGGGTATCACGGTGGCACGCCAGGTCTTGAGGAACAGCAGCACCACCAGCACCACCAGCAACGTCGCCTCGAGGATGGTGACGTAGAGCTTCTTGATCGAAACCTCGACGAACTCGGTCGGGTTGTAGGTGATGCGGTACTCGAGCCCCTTGGGGAAGCTCTTGGAGAGCTCCGCCATGACATCCTTGATGCCCTGCGTGGCCTGCACGGCATTGGTGCCCGGCTGCTGATCCACGACCACGATCACGGCGGGATATTTGTCGGCGTAGCCCTGTGCGTTGTAGCTCAGCGCCCCCAGCTCGACGCGGGCGACGTCCTTGAGCCGCACCACCCGGCCGTCGGCGCCCGACTTGACGATGATGTTCTCGAACTCGTCGGCGTTCTTGAGACGGCCCTTCAACTGCAGCGAGACCTGGAAGGCTTTCTTGCGGTCCAGCGGCGGCTCGCCCAGCGAGCCTCCCGCCACCTGAACGTTCTGGGCCCGGAGCGCCTCCAGCACCTGCTCGGCCGTCAGGTCGCGCACGGCGATGCGCTCCGGGTCGAGCCAGATACGCATGGAGTACTCCCGAACGCCGAACAGGAACACGTCGGCCACGCCGTAGAGGCGCATCAGTCGGTCGCGCACGTTCAGGATGCCATAGTTGGAGATGTAGACCTGGTCGTAGGTCTTGTCGGGCGAGATGAGGTGGATGGCGAGCAACAGGTCCGGCGAGCGCTTGCGCACGCTCAGCCCACTGCGGCGCACCTCGTCGGGCAGGCGGCGCTCGGCGGCGCTGACGCGGTTCTGCACCAGCACCTGGGCGCGGTCGATGTCGGTGCCGACATCGAAGGTGACGGTGAGCGACAGGTTGCCGTCGGAGGTGGACTGCGAGGCCATGTAGATCATGCCCTCGACGCCGTTGATCTCCTGCTCGATGACCGCCGCCACGGTATCGGCCACGGTCTGGGCGCTGGCGCCCGGATAGCTCGTGGTGACCGTGATGGTGGGCGGCGTGATCTCCGGCAGCTGGTTGATGCCGAGGCCGGTATAGCCGATGACGCCGACGATGGCGATGACGAGCGCCGCCACCGAGGCGAAGATCGGGCGGGCAATGAAGAAGTGGCTGAGCCGCATGGGTGTGGTCTCTAAGTGAGGCAGTAGGCAATAGGCAGTAGGCCCTATTGCCTATTTCTGCTCCGACGCGGCGATGGCGACGCGCCTGGGCACGACCTTGAGGCCGGGACTGGCGCGCTGGAGGCCACGGGTGATCACCCAGGCCTCGGCCGACAGCCCCTCGCGTACCACGCGCAGGCCATCGACCAGCGGACCGAGCTTGACGTTGCGGCGCTCGACGGTGCCGTCAGCCCTCACGACCAGCACGTACTTGTTGGTCTGGTCGGTGCCGATGGCCTCGTCGGGGAGCAGCAGCGCCGCGTAGCTCGGCGTGCCCGTCACGCGCACACGGGCGAAGAGGCCCGCGGAGAACAGGCCGTCCTTGTTGGGCAGCACCGCGCGGGCGCGCAGCGTGCCGGTACCCTGGTCGAGACGGTTGTCGAGGAAGTCCAGCAGGCCCTTGTGGGGGAAGCCGTGCTCGTCGGGCAGCCCCACCTCGACCGGGGCGCCCACGTTGGCGGCGCCGGCCGTCACGCCGCGCTCGGCGAGGCGCTTGTACTTGATGTAGTTGTTCTCGTTCACGTCGAAGTAGATGTAGATCGGGTCCTGGCTGACGATGGTGGCCAAGAGCGTAGCGCCCGAGGCGCTGCCGGCGCTCACCCAGTTCCCCGCCGTCACCAGCGTGCGGCCGATGCGGCCGGAGATGGGCGCAGCGATGATGGCGAACGAGAGGTCGAGCTCGACCGATTTCACCTTGGCCTCGGCCACCTTCACGGTCGCCTGCGCATCGCGCAGCAGCGACCTGCGGTCGTCGAGGGTCTTATCGGAGATGTACTTCTCCCCGATCAGCTTCAGGCCGCGGGTGACATCGAGACCGGCGTTCTCGACCTTGGTTTTGGCAGCGAACAGCTCCGCGCGGGCCTGCTCCAGCGCCCGCTCGAAGGGGCGCGGATCGATGGCGAACAGCACGTCGCCCTGCTTCACCTCCTGGCCGTCCTTGAAGCGCACCTCGTCGAGGTAGCCCGAGACGCGCGCCCGGACCTCCACCGTCTGGGTGGCATCGAAGCGGCCCGTGTACTCGTCCCACTCGACGATCTCGCGCTGCACGGGCATCGAGACGCTGACGGTGGGCAGCGGCGCCGGCGCGGCGTCTTTGGACTGCGGCTGGCCCTGGTCGCAGCCGGCCAGCAACGCCGCAAGGACGGCAGCTGCCAGCGGCAGGCTTCCTCGCAGGCTCCAAGTCCGACGGTTCTGCATGCTGTACCCCCAAGGCCGGCCGCGGCCTTCTTGACCGGGTCCCAAGCGCCGCCGGCCTCGCTCAGCTCCTTGGGAGTTTGCTTCCCAACCCGCACATAGCGCAACCGAAGTCACTCCGCCGCGGCC
>JBAPMW010001101.1:0-2437 GCA_049278815.1 Hyphomicrobiaceae bacterium | reverse complement strand
GAATTAGAGCAATTGTAAGCGGCAGGAACTAACCCCTTCATGCGCCGGCGAGTTAAGATAGAGCTGACACTGACAGTCTGAACAGTGCAATGACAGAGCAGCTCTTCGAGCATCCCTATCGAGCACTTCTCCTATTGGCACATAGTGACGCCATGGCAGCCGTCGGCTTGCGGAGTACAGCGTCTCGCTTGGGACATTCGGCCGGCCCGGCCCGCGCATGTCGACGAACCCCTGGCAGCCGGTCACCCCGGCACCTTGCCCAGCGCCGCCAGGATGCGCTCCGGTGTAAAGGGCTGGGCGTGCACCTTGGCCCCGAACGGGCGCAGCGCGTCGTTGATGGCGTTCATGATGGCGCCGGGAGCGCCGGCGGTGCCGGCCTCGCCCGCGCCCTTGGCGCCGAGCAGAGACTCCCGCGTCGGCGTCTCGACGTGGCCGACCTCGATGTCGGGCATCTCGGCGGCCATCGGCACCAGGTAGTCGGCCATGGAGCCGATGGTGAGCTGGCCCTCGGGCGAATAGGGGCACTCCTCGTAGAGCGCCGCGCCGATGCCCTGCACGATGCCGCCGCGCACCTGCTCGTCCACCAGCAGCGGGTTGATGATGCGGCCGCAGTCCTCCACGCACCAGTGCCGCAACAGCTTCACCAGGCCGGTGTCGGCATCGACCTCCAGATACGAGGCCTGGATACCATTGGTGAAGGCGAAGGGATACGCCTTGGTGATGAAATGCCGCGTCTGCATGAGCTCGCGCGGCAGGTCCGGCGGCAGGGTATCGCCGCGGAAATAGACGATGCGGGCGAGCTCGGGCAGCGGCATGCGCGCCTGCCCTGAGCCGCGCTCGACGATCTCGCCGTCGACGAGGTCCAGCACCTCGGGCTGCGCCTGCAGCATCGCGCCGGCCACCTTCAGCACGGCCTCTTTCACGGCAAGAGCCGACTGCAGCGCCGCCTCGCCGCCGATGCCGGCGCCGCGGCAGGCCCAGGTGCCGCCGCCGTAGGGCGTGGTGAGCGTGTCGCCGGTCACGACGCGCACCTCATCGATCGGGACGCCCACGCCCTCGGCCACGATCTGGCGGATGATGGCCTCGGTGCCCTGCCCCTGCTCGGTGACGCCGGTGGCCGCCACCACCGAGCCGTCGGGGTCGATGCGCACGGTGCAGCCGTCCTGGGCCGAGATGCGCGCCCCGCCCAGGCCGTACATGAAGGGGCTGGGGTTGGTCAGCTCGATGAAGGCGGCGAAACCGATGCCGCGGTGAATGCCACGCTCGCGCAGGCGGCCCTGCTCGGCGCGGAGTGCGGGGTAGTCGATCATGGCCAGCAGCCTGTCGAGCGAGGCGCCGTGCGACAGGCCTTCGAATTTCATGCCGGCCGGCGAGGTGCGCGGGTAGCTGCCATCGGCCATCAGGTTGCGGCGGCGGAATTCCACCGGGTCCAGGCCGACGGCCTCGGCGGCGAGGTCGACAAGGCCCTCGGTGACGGCGGTGGCGATGGGGTGGCCGACGGCGCGGTATTGGCAGGTGGGCGTCTTGTTCTGGAACACCACCGTGGTCCTGGCGCGGTAGTTGGCGAAGTCGTAGGGGCCGCCGATCAGGTTCACCACCTGGTTGCCCTCGACTGCACTGGTGCGCGGGTAGACCGAGTAGGGGCCGATGCCGGTGAGATCGTCGATGTCGACGGCGGCGATGCGCCCGTCCGCGTCCACGGCCATGCGGCCCTTGATGCGGTGGTCGCGGGCGTGGATATCGGAGGCGAAGCTCTCCAGACGATCGGCGATGAACTTGACGGGCCGTGACATGATCCTGGCGATGGTCGCCACGGCCATCTCGTCGGGGTAGACGTGCACCTTGATGCCGTAGCTGCCGCCCACGTCGGCGCAGATCACGCGCACGTCGCCCTCGGGCAGACCCAGATGCTTGGCGAAGACGCCCTGCATCATGTGGGGTGCCTGCGTGGAGTGGTAGACGGTGAGCTTGGCGGAGGCGCGGTTGTAATCGGCCAGGATCGAGCGCGGCTCCAGCGTGAGCCCGGTGTGGCGCGCGGTGTGGAAGGTGGCCTCCACGATCCTGTGGGCGGCGGCGAACGCTTCCTCGACGTTGCCGCTCTCGTTGACGCGCTGGAAGCAGAGATTGTCGCCGAGCTCGGGATGAATAGGGGGCGTTTCCGGACTGAGCGCAGTCTCCATGTCCACCGCGGCCGGCAGGGGCTCGTAGGCCACCTTGACCTTGGCGGCCGCATCCTCGGCGATGGCCCGCGTCTCGGCTACCACGGCCGCCACTGCCTCGCCCACCCAGGTCGCCCGCTCCAGCGGCAATGGCCTCTGCGGGGCCGATTTCATGCCCTTGAGATGTGCCAGCACCCCCACCCAAGGCTCGCAGTGGGGGGCGAGATCCTGGCCCGTGAAGACGCGCAGCACGCCCGGCAGCTGCAGGGCCTCGGCGC
>JBAPMW010001100.1:0-1936 GCA_049278815.1 Hyphomicrobiaceae bacterium | reverse complement strand
TCCGAACTCCGGGGAGCAGGTCAGAACTAACGAGGCTCCGCCTCAGACCGACGAGGCGTGTGGCGGCTGTGGCTCCGGCCGCCGGTTGATAACGAGCTTCTGGTAGAACCAGGCTCATGGACCAGCGTGGGTCAAACGCCCCGCGAGGGGCAAAACCTGCACGACCGGAGCCGGGGGAATGATAGCACATCAGAGCGTGGCCGATATCCTGCGTGATCATGTGCAGCTCTCGGTCGAGGGGATCGACCGGATGTACCTCAACGTCTACGTGCCGCAACTCCAGTGCGAGCAGGGTGTGGTGCGGTTCTTCAAATACCACCGCGGCCAGCCGCTGCCGTCAGCGGCTCTGATGAGCCCTCTCAGCCGTGGCTTCGTGGCGCAGCTGGAGCGGTTCGTGACGGAGCATGATCTTCCTCTCGTGCAGTTCCGCAAGGGCGAGCGCAAGGACGCGGTGATGGCCTCCCATCTGCGCCGCTTCGGCGGAGAGGAAGGCGTGCTGTTCGTCGGCAAGGCACAGGAGAAGACGCCGGTGTTCCGCACCGAGAAGCGCCGCAGCCCCACGACCGGTCTTCCCTACCCGTGGATCGTGCGCTCCAGCGCCATGGTCAACCACCACTACGTCTACGCCGTGGACCGCGACTTTGGCCCGTTCTTCCTCAAGTTCTGCAGCTACTTCCCGTTCAACGCCAAGCTGTGCCTGAACGGCCACGAGTACGCCAAGCGCCAGCTGGCCAAGGAAGGCATTGCCTTCGAGGCGCTCGACAACGGCGTCCTGAGCTGCGCCGATCCGGCGCGCCTGCAGAGGATCTGTGACGGCCTGTCGGCGGCGAAGATCGATGCGCTGTTACGCAAGTGGCTGCGCCTGCTGCCGCACCCGTTCACCGGCCCCGACCGCCGGGCGGGCTACCGCTACGACCTCTCGATCCTGCAGGCGGAGTTCTCGCTGACCCAGGTGCTGGATAAGCCACAGCACGGCCGGCTTCTCTTCGAGCAGGTGATCCGCGAGAACCTCGATCTCGGCCGGCCCGAGCAGGTGCAGCTGATCTTCAACCGAAAGGTCCAGCGCAACACGCCGGGCCTGTTCCGCACCCGCATCCTCACCCAGGAGGTCACCCCGTCGCTCAACGTCTACTACAAGAACACGCGCATCAAACAGTACCACAAGGAGAGCCGCGCGCTCCGCACCGAGACCACCATCAACAACACCCGCGACTTCGGTGTCGGCAAGCGGCTGTGCAATCTCCCGGCGCTACGCGCCATCGGCTTTGCAGCCAACCGCCGCCTCATCGAGGTCGAACGCCTGAGCCACGACTGCGTGCTCGCCGAGCACACCTTCCAGGCCATCAACAATCCGGTCGCGGCAGGGCGCCAGCGCGCCTCCGGCCTGCGCTTCGCAGATGCCCGCACCCGTCCGCTGCTGGAGGCCCTCATCCTGTTCCGGCACCTCCCCGACGGCTTCCGCTCAGCCGACCTGCGCCACAACCTTGCGGCCCTGTCCCCCCGGCACGCGCATGTCATCACTCTGGGTGCCGCCACATACCAATTGCGTCGCTTGCGCCTGCACGGCCTCATCGAGCGGGTGCCGCGCAGCTTCCGCTATCGCGTCACCGAACTCGGCATGCGCGTCGCCCTGTTCTTCACCCGCGCCTACAACCGCCTCCTGCGTCCCGGCCTCGCCGCCGCGCTGCCCGCTCTGCGCGCCGTCGCCACGCCACTCCGGCGCGCCTTCAACCAACTCGACGCCCAGCTCGCCGCCTCGATCACCCAAGCCCGGCTTGCCGCATGAAAACTTGACACGTTTGCACCAAGTCTTCTGACTCAAGCTGGGCTAGAGCGCTTTCCACCTGATGCGAAACGGCAATCTTTCCTTTGCCAGCCGCCAATGCCACCGGCCCCACCGGCGAGGGTGCGACGGGTGCGCGAGTGCCTACTCGGC
>JBAPMW010001099.1:0-4589 GCA_049278815.1 Hyphomicrobiaceae bacterium | reverse complement strand
CCAGCGCGGGTCATCGGTGTGGGGTTTCGCCCGGAGCACGTGGACCTCGCCGTAATCGACGGTCGGGGTCAGACCCTGCGGGTCTGACCCCATACGTTCCCCTCGAAGAAGCGCGCGCCCTGCAGTTCACCATGCCGGGACCCGCTGAGCATGTCCCGAGAGACTGTCTGGCGAGTGCCACGGGGTCAGACCCGCAGGGTCTGACCCCAGCCGCCCCCCAGCCCAGATTGACCGCGCCCGAAGGCGGTGCGACTGTCTTGCCCAAGCAAGAGCATCAGGGAGGCCGGAATGGCTCAGGGCGGCTGCCTCGCGGGCAGGGTGATCGTTGTGACCGGAGCGGGGCGCGGTATCGGTCGGGAGATCGCACTCCTGGCGGCGGCCGAGGGTGGCCGGGTGGTGGTCAACGACCTCGGCGGCGCCGCCGACGGCGAGGGCGCCGACGCGGGCGTCGCTCAAGCGGTAGTGGCCGAGATCGCCAAGGCCGGCGGCGCCGCGGTGGCCAACGGCGACAGCGTGGCCGACCCGCAGGGGGCGGAGCGCATCGTCAAGACCGCCATCGACAACTTCGGCCGCATCGACTGCGTGGTCAACAACGCCGGCATCCTGCGCGACCGCATCTGGCACCGCATGAGCGCGGTGGACTTCGACGCCGTCATCAAGGTGCACCTCTACGGCGCGTTCTACATGTCCAAGGCGGCGACGCCGTACTTCAAGGACCAGGGGTCCGGCTCCTTCGTCCACTTCACCTCCACATCGGGCCTGGTCGGCAACGTCGGCCAGGCCAACTATTCGGCGGCCAAGATGGGCATCGTCGGGCTGTCGAAGTCGATCGCGCTCGACATGGCGCGCTTCGGCGTGCGCTCCAACTGCGTATCGCCGTTCGCCTGGTCGCGCCTGATCGGCACCATCCCCACCGATACGCCCGAGCGGAAGGAGCGCGTGGAGCGCATCCAGAACACCATGACGGCCTCGAAGATCGCGCCGATCTGCGTGTTCCTCGCGAGCGACCTCTCCAAGGACGTGACGGGGCAGATCATCGCCGTGCGCAAGGACGAGATCTTCCTGATGAGCCAGCCCCGCCCCCTGCGCGTCGCCCACAAGGACGGCGGCTGGACGCCGCAGGCTATCGCCGAGACCATGCTGCCGGCGTTCAGGGGCGCGTTCTACCCCCTCGACGTCTCGGCCGACGTGTTCAACTGGGAGCCGCTGTAATGTGTCATCCCGGCGCTTGTCGCCGGGATCCATCCAACAACCTGCTCCGGCGTCCGCGGTTGGCTGGATCGCGGGCACAAGGCCCGCGATGACAAAGGGTTCGATCGATGGCTGAAGACAAAACCGTCGGTATCCTCTCCTACGGCGCCTACCTCCCGCGCCTGCGCCTCGCCCGCAAGGCGGTGGCGGACGCCAACGCCTGGTTCAACCCTGCACTCAAGGGCCTCGCCAAGGGCGAGCGCACCATGTGCAACTGGGACGAGGACGCGGTGACCATGGCCGTGGAGGCGGCGCGCGATTGTCTCACCGGGCAGGACCGGGGGGCGGTGGCCGCGCTGTCGCTGGCATCGACGAGCTTCCCGTTCGAGGACCGCCTCAACTCCGGCATCGTGCTGGAGGCGCTCAATCTTGCGCCCAGCGTCAGCGCGCAGGACCTCACCGCCTCGCAGCGTGCCGCCACCTCAGGGCTGGTGGCGGCGCTGCAGATGGCGCGCGGCGGGGCAGGGCCGATCCTCACGGTGGCGTCGGAGAAGCGGCGCACCAAGGCGGCGAGCCCGTTGGAGCTGCAGACGGGCGACGGCGCGGCGGCGCTGCTCATCGGCACCGGGCCGGTGGTGGCGCGGCTGATCGGGCATGCGACCCGCACGGTGGATTTCGTCGATCACTTCCGCGGCGAGGGCTTCGAGTTCGACTATACCTGGGAGGAGCGCTGGATCAGGGACGAGGGCTACAACAAGATCGTGCCGGCGGCGCTGGCCGATCTGTTCAAGGCGACGGCCGTGAAGCCCGCGGACATCGCCCATTTCGCCATGCCGTGCCTGCTGCCGCGCGTGGCCGCCGGCATCGCCAGGAAGGCCGGCATGCGCGACGCGAGCGTTCGCGACAACCTGCACGCGGTGTGCGGCGAGACTGGCGCGGCGCATCCGCTGGTCATGCTGGTGGATGCGCTGGAGAAGGCCAAGCCGGGCGACAAGATCTTGGTGGTGGGGTTCGGCCAGGGCTGCGATGCGCTGCTCTTCGAGGCGACGGAGCAGCTGCCGACGCTGACGCCGCGGCTGGGCCTCAAAGGCCACCTCGCACGGCGCAAGGAGGAGGCCAACTACGCCAAGTTCCTGGCCTTCAACGATCTAGTCGCCATCGAGCGCGGCATGCGGGCCGAGGTGGACAAGGCCACGCCGCTCTCCTCGCTCTACCGCAACCGGCGCATGCTGACGGGCTTCATCGGCGGGCAGTGCCGCAAGTGCGGTACGCTGCAGTTCCCCAAGCTCAACGTGTGCGTGAACCCCAACTGCAACGCTTTCCACAGCCAAGACGAGCATCCCTTCGCCGACATGCCGGCCAAGGTGCAGTCCTACACCGCCGACCGCCTCACCTACTCGCCCGACCCGCCGCACTATTACGGCATGGTCGTATTCGAGGAGGGCGGCCGGCTGATGATCGACTTCACGGATTGCGATGCGGAAAGCGTGGACGTGGCGGCGCCCATGCGCATGATGTTCCGCATCAAGGACTACGACCCGGCGCGCGGCTTCACGCGCTATTTCTGGAAGGCGGCGCCGGCTTCGTCACCGGACGTCGTGAAAGTCTGAGGGCTGGGATGGTGTCCTGGCGGCGCGTACCCGTCTGGCAACGTGGAAGTCGTGATGTCGAAGGAAGCAGAGCCCAGCCTTGCGTTTCGCTTCTACTCGGCTGTCTGCGTTCTCTGGGTCCTAGTTGCAGTACCTTGGTGGGCGTTCTTGATCGTCGGCCCGGAACGATACACCGTTGGTCAATGGATGCTGATCGCTTTCGGACCGCCTTTGGCTGTGATCGCCCGCGGGATCTACATGAGGTACGCTTGGGGTTGGTTCACACGCTGGTTCTGGGGCCGACCGCGCTAATTCCCAAGCTGGGACAATGGACTCTTCCTACTGCCGACGCCCGACTTCCGAATCGATGAAAACTTGAGATGTAGGAGACTCACCCGATGGCAACCGGCATCCGCGACAAGGTCGCGATCCTCGGCATGGGCTGCTCGAAGTTCGGCGAGCGCTGGGACAAGGAGGCCGACGACCTGATGGTGGAGGCCTTCGAGGAGGCCATCGCCGACGCGGGCATCGACAAGAACCAGATCGAGGCGGCTTGGCTCGCCACGGCCATCGAGGAGCAGCACGTCGGCAAGTCGGGCGTGCCGCTCGCGGTCGCCCTGCGCCTGCCCTACATCCCCGTGACGCGGGTGGAGAACTACTGCGCCAGCGGCACCGAGGCGTTCCGCGGCGCGGTCTATGCGGTGGCCTCCGGCGCGGCAGACATCGCCCTCGCCCTGGGCGTGGAGAAGCTCAAGGACACGGGCTACGGCGGCCTGCCGCAGCGCGGGCGCGGGGCGCTGAATTCCATGTGGTGGCCGAACCTGTCGGCACCCGGCTCCTTCGCCCAGCTCGCCGCCGCCTATCGCGCCAAGCACCACAAGGCGCCGGAGGACCTGAAGCGCGCCATGGCGCACATCTCGGTCAAGAGCCACGACAACGGCAACCGCAACTCCAAGGCGCACCTCACCAACAAGATCGACATCGACACCGTGCTGGGCGCGCCGATGGTGGCCGAGCCCCTGGGCCTCTACGACTGCTGCGGCGTTTCCGACGGCTCCGCCTGCGCCATCGTCACCACCCCGGAGATTGCCAGGAGCCTCGGCAAGCAGGACCTCATCTCGGTGAAGGCGCTGCAGCTGGCGGTCTCCAACGGCACCGAGGCCGCGCACAACTCCTGGGACGGCAGCTACTTCGCCACCACGCGCATCGCCGCCAAGCGCGCCTACAAGGAGGCGGACATCGCCAACCCGCGCGAGGAGCTGGATCTCATCGAGGTGCACGACTGCTTCTCGGTCACCGAGCTCGTCACCATGGAGGACCTCTACGTCTCGCCCGAGGGCGGCGCCATCAAGGACGTGCTCGACGGCTTCTACGACGCCGACGGCAAGATGCCCTGCCAGATCGACGGTGGCCTTAAGTGCTTCGGCCACCCGATCGGGGCATCGGGCATGCGTATGATCTATGAGATCTACCTCCAGATGCAGGGCAAGGCCGGGCCAAGGCAGCGCCAGCAGACGCCGCGCTACGGCCTCACCCACAACCTCGGCGGCTTCCCGCACCAGAACGTGTGCTCCATCTCGGTGATCGGGCGGTATGGGGAGTAGGGCGGATCAGGTGACAGCCGTAATCCGCCCATCAGCCTTTGCCAGAGCGGCGGACTACGAAGCCACCGCGCGAACGGGAGCGAACTCCAGCAGCGGCTCTTGCACGCATTCCTTCCAGCGCGCCACGTGGCTCTCGCTCTTGAGGCGGAAGTAGACGACGCGTCTGACCGCGGTGGACAGGTTTCCTCCCATGTTGTGCCCCAGC
>JBAPMW010001098.1:0-1635 GCA_049278815.1 Hyphomicrobiaceae bacterium | reverse complement strand
GCCCTGCGGGATCAGCAGGAAGCGTCCCGAGATCGTGTCGTAGACGTGCTCGGTGACCTGGGCGATGACGAAGCCGGGCAGGTCGGAGTTGAGTCCGGTGATCAGGCTGGCCGAGATCACCGTGCCGGCCATCAGCTGGTAGGCCGAGATCGGCGTCTGCAGCCCGTGCTGGTTGTAGACTTCCTTCTCCGGGCCGGCCTTGAGGAAGGTGAGCTTGCGCGTCTGGTCGCCCACGTTGATGCTGGCGCCGATCACGTCGGCGTCTCCTCCGGCAAGTGCCAATGCGCGGTCGGCCGCACGCAGGGCGGAGAGCGTGGCGAGCCCGCCGTCCGTTTCGACCGGTGGCGCTTTCGGGGTCGGCTCGACGCGCACGTCCGCTGTCTTGGTCTCCTTGGGTGTGGGCTTGAGCTGCAGCCGGAAGAACACGCCGGATTCCTTGGCCTGCCCCGCCAAGCGCGCGAGGCGCGCGAGCTCCATACGCTCGGCGTCGGTGAGCGTATCGAGCGTGGGTGCCTTCAATGCCGGGACATCCAACGGCGAGGGTGCCGGAGCCTGCTTTCCGGCATTGGCCTTCTTCTCGGCCCGGATGCCGTCGTAGCTGGCGGGGAGCTTCGACAGCGCGTCGGTGACCGGCTTGTGCTCGACGTTGAAGAGCTCCTGCGGGCCGGCCACACGCAGGCTGGGCGGCTTCAGCGCCAGGAGCACGATGAAGGAGATGAGGCACAGGAGGACGGCAGCGGCGCCGATCACCACCTTCCGGTTGATGCGCGTGACGGGCTGCGGCCGCGCCCGCAGCTCCAGCGTCTCGGGCTCCACCTTGGCGTTCGGATCAGGAGCTGCTTGCTGGTCGCGGCCTGTCATTGGTTGGTCTCCCGCCACACGGCATCGGTGCGGACGATGCGCACGACGCGCTGCGGTGCCGTCCCCAGCCGCAGCTCGGCGGCGGCGAACAGGCGGTCGACGATGTAGGTGGTGCCGCGCACCCGGTAGTTGACGAGCGCCGGCTTTGCGTCCGGGCCGATCACGAACAAGGGCGGCGCCTCGCTCTGGGCGAGCCCGGAGGGGAACTGGATGTAGACCTTGGCACCGTCGTCGAACACGCGCAGAGGCCGCCAGGGCGCATCGCCTTCCAGCCGATAGCGGAACTTGAGCTGCTCGACGTTGATGCCGGCGTCGGCGATCACCCCTGCCGTCACATCGGCCTCGGCGCGCTGCCTCTTGAGGGCCAGCAGCTCCGAGGCTGGATAGGTCCACGATACCGACGCCATGTAGGTCGAGGCGGAGGAGCGCATCTCCAGGTGATAGGTGCGCCGGTCGGTGGTGATGACGAGGTTGGTCTGCAGATCCGCGCCGATCGGCTTCACGAGGATGTGGACGATGGCATCCTTGCCTTCTCCGCTGGTCGTGTCGCCCACCACCCAGCGCACGGTGTCGCCGGCCAAGACCGAGACCAGCTTCTCCCCGGGCTCGAGCGCGATGTCAGTGACCTGGGCCGGCGCGGCATAGACCTGGTAGAGCGCGCCCTTGGTGTAGGGATAGACCTGGATGGCGTTGATGTAGCCGTCCTTCACCGGCTCGATCTTGGCGAGCGCATGGGCCTCCGTCACCCGCTCCTTGGGCTGCTTGTCGTCCTTC
>JBAPMW010001097.1:0-7081 GCA_049278815.1 Hyphomicrobiaceae bacterium | reverse complement strand
GTCGGCGTCATCGTAGCCGAGATCAGACCCGACGAGGTCGAGAAGGCGCGCCGACGCATCCCGTCGCTGCAGCACGATCGCCCGTTCGAGATCGGCCGCGCGGCGCCCGCACTGACCAGGGAAGCCTCATGATCCGCTACCGCCTCAAGTGCGAGAAGCGTCACGAGTTCGAGGCGTGGTTCTCCAACGCGGCCGCCTTCGACCGCCAGGTCGGGCGCGGGCAGGTCAGCTGTCCGCGCTGCGGCACGTCCAAGGTGGAGAAGGCGATCATGGCGCCCAGCATCGTCAAGGGCGCCAGGCGCAAGCACGCCGCGAAGGCGCCCGAGAGGGAGCCGGAGAAGGAGCCCGCCACCGGAGAGACCGCAGCGCCCCCTGCGCCGGCGCCCCAAGCCGCCCAGGCGGAGCTCCACCGCCTCGCCGCGCATGGCGAGCTGGCCAAGGCCATGCGCAAGCTGCGCACCGAGATCGAGTCCAAGTCGGAGTACGTCGGCCCGCGCTTCTCCGAGGAGGCGCGCAAGATCCACTACGAGGAGACCCCTCCGCGCGGCATCTACGGCGAGGCCACCCGCGAGGAGGCCCAGGCCTTGAGCGAGGAAGGCATCGAGTTCTTCCCCCTGCCCTCGCTGCCGGAGGACCACAATTGATGCTGGGGGTCAGACCCTGCGGGTCTGACCCCATGGCGAACCTATCAGTCAGCGTCCATTGACTTCTGCGCCGAGAGAATACCAGTGCTTCTGCCGACGATACCCAGCTTTCCTTGAACGGTATAACAGGGTTCGGTGCATGGGGTCAGACCCGCAGGGTCTGACCCCATCGGCCGCCGGAGGACCATAACTGATGTCGCTCCCCCGAGGGGCCGGCGCGTCGGGCCTTTGCGTCGGCAGAGCACGATCGCGACGATGCGAGTGTACTTTTCCCGGCTCCTGGCGCGGCAGCTTTCAATTCATTGCGGACATTGGCTGCCACCGACCTGTGAGCAGCTCTGAGTGGGGCATATCTTTCATATCGGTCGGGGTTTCTGCCGATTGTGGGCGGACGTAGGAACGGAAATCCTTGTCCACCTATTTGGATCATGAGAGGGCCCGTCTATAGCCCGGCGCCGCCGCAATGGCGGATCGACATTCACTCCCTCACCCGGAGGATCGCTGTCATGACCACTGTAACCACCAAGGACGGCGTCAAGATCTTCTACAAGGACTGGGGCCCGAAGGACGCACAACCCATCGTGTTCCACCACGGCTGGCCGCTATCGTCGGACGACTGGGACAATCAGCTGCTTTTTTTCGTCGGCAGTGGCTACCGCGTGGTGGGCATTGACCGGCGGGGCCACGGTCGTTCAACGCAGGTGCCGGACGGGCACGACATGGACCACTACGCTGCCGACGCAGCAGCCGTCGTCGAGCATCTCGATCTGCGCAACGCGATTCACATCGGCCATTCCACCGGCGGTGGCGAAGCAACTCGCTATGTCGCGCGTCACGGCCAGCCAAACGGGCGCGTGGCCAAGCTGATCATCGTCGGCGCCGTGCCGCCGATCACGGTGAAGACTGCCGCCAACCCCGGCGGCCTGCCGATCGAAGTGTTCGATGGCCTGCGCAAGCAGCTCGCCGACAACCGCTCGCAGTTCTACTTCGATCTGCCGACTGGGCCTTTCTACAGCTTCAATCGCCCTGGGGCGAAGCCGTCGCAGCCAATCATCCAGAACTGGTGGCGCCAGGGCATGATGGGCGGCGCAAAGGCGCACTACGACGGGATCAAGGCGTTCTCGGAGACAGACTTTACCGAGGATCTTAAGGTCATCGATGTGCCAACGCTCGTGATGCATGGCGACGACGACCAGATTGTGCCGATCGCCAACTCGGCACTGCTCTCCATCAAGCTGCTCAAGAACGGCACGCTGAAAGTCTACGAGAAGCTCCCGCACGGCCTGTGCACCACCCATGCCCACGTCGTGAACCCCGAGCTGCTCGCCTTCATCAAAGGGTGAGCTGCGGTCTTGCAGAGGTCATATTCGAGCGGAGCGGAAAAATGAAGATCGTCGTGATCGGAGGCACCGGCCTCATCGGCTCGAAAACGATCGCGCTGCTGCGCGGCGCCGGCCACGGTGCGCTGGCCGCGGCCCCCAATACCGGCGTCAACACGGTGACGGGCGAGGGCCTCGATGCGGCGCTGGTCGGCGCCGACGTGGTCATCGATCTTGCCAACTCCCGATCTTTCGAGCCGGCACCCGCGATGGACTTTTTTACGGCGCACGAGAGGAACCTGCTTGCCGCCGAGGCGCGCGCCGGCGTCCGACATCACGTGGTGCTCTCCATCGTTGGCGCCGATCGCTCGCCGGACAATGGCTACTTTCGAGCCAAGGTGGCCCAGGAGGAGCTGATCAAGGAGTCGGGCATCCCTTACACGGTCATTCGCTCGACACAGTTCATGGAATTCCTCGGCAGCATTGCCGATGCGGGCCAGAAGGACGGTGTCATCGCCATTGCCACCGGCCTGTTTCAGCCGATCGCCGCAGATGACGTAGCAGCCATTGTGGCGGACGCCGCACTGGCGGCCCCTCGCAACGGCACGATCGAGATCGCAGGACCGGAGCGGGCGCCCTTCGACGAGATCGTCCGAGGCTATCTGCGGATGATCGGCGACGACCGGCCGGTGCACGCCGATCCGGAAGCCCATTACTTCGGTGGCAGGGTCGAGCGATTGTCCCTTGTGCCCACCGGCGAGGCGCAGCTTGGCCGGATCGGGCTCGCCGACTGGGTCGGACGAAAGCTCGCGACGCGAGGCGGAAACGGCACGCGCTCGACCGCACGCTCTGGGAGCTGAGAAAGCCATGAGGACGACGATGACCGCGTTGGCCGCCTTGGCCCTGTTAGCCGCGACAGGTGTCTGGGCCCAGGAAGCCGGATCGCGCAACACGGTGCGGCTTGCCGGCTCGAAGGATGCCAAGGTGACGCAAGTCTACCAGCACGCTCTGCCCGGAGCTCCCGGCAAGAGCGTGAAGGGCGTGCTGGTCGAGTACGGCCCCGGCGGCTACTCGCCTTCGCATACGCACGCGCCCTCCGCGTTCATCTACGCCACGGTCATCGAGGGAGAGGTGCGCAGCCAGGTCAACGACGGACCGGCAAGGACCTACCGCACCGGCGAGAGCTGGACGGAATTGCCCGGCGCCCATCACCGCGTCAGTGCGAACGCAAGCAAGACCAAGCGCGCCAAGATCCTCGCGGTCTTTGTCGTTGACGATCAGGACACGGTGCTGACGATACCCGACAAGAAGTGATGCCTCTCGGCGTTGGCTGTCGAGCCTCCCGCGCCGCCAGTCTGCCATCTCCAGTCACGCGTGCGGCTCGACTCTCGAAGGATGCCCACGCAGAAGGCCCAGGCTGATAACGACGTTGAAAGCCTTTCCGGCGATTGCATTCGCAAGAGTGAGCGGGCTTCGAGACTGGCAGAGCCGTGGCGGTGGCCCCTGTCTGCGGCGACCATTTCCGGACAGCGAGGCTGCCTCTAAGGTCGGCATGATCGGGGTCAGACCCGCAGGGTCTGACCCCTATCCGCTCGGCTCCGTCAGCCGCTCGCCGATCTCCTCCACGGCGCTGGAGATGGGCTTGAACTCGAACGTCAGGACGTGGCGCCCCGGCGGCACGTGCACGGCCCGGAAGAGCACGTTGGCGCGCAGGATGGGTGCGTCCTCGCCGTCGACGTCGACCGTCCACCAGGGGTGCCAGACGTCGTTGAGCACGACAAAGCCGGCATGGGCGGCATCCACCTCCACCACCACCTTGGTGTTCTCGTAGTGGCGGATGGATACCTTCGACGCGGGTGTCGGCGCACCCGTCGTCTCGGCCGGGGTGTCGGCGGTGGGCGCCTCCTCCAGCAGCACCGTACGCGTCGGATCGAAGTGCGGCCACTCGCCCGAGGCGGTCAGCGCATCGAAGTCGGCCTGCTGCCATCCGCCGACGAACAGCACGCGCGGCATCGCGCGCGGGTTCTCATAGATGAAGGCGTCGCTCGTCCTGGCGACCAGCTTCAGGTCGCCGGGCTTGAGCTTGGGATCGATCTTCTCGATCGGCACGGCGGTGGCGATGAACCGGAGGCCCAGCAGGTCGGCCATGGTCGACGCGTAGGAGGGAAAGAGCGGCGCGAAGCCTTTCTGGTCGAAGCCGGCGATGTAGTCGCCGGCGCCTGTCGCAGCGGCGACCTCGGCGAGGCGGAACGGGTTGTAGCCAAGGGTGCCGTCGAAGCCGTGCACGAGGGCGGCGTTCTGCCACTCGAAGCCGAGGCCGACGATCTCGACCCGGTCGCGCCACGGCGACCCGACGGCGAGGCGCACATGCTTCTTCAGGAAGCCGATCGTCTCGTTCTTGCAGTCGGGCTTGAGCACCTCGTAGGCGGACGGCGGCAGCGCCGTGGACTCGTTGGGGCCGTTGTTGAGGAGGAGATCGCCCGCCAGCAGCAGCGCCGGGGCGGCGACTGCCAGGCCCGCACTGCGCTTGCGCCATGCGGCCGGTGCCGCCACCAGGATGAGTGTGGCCGCGATCCAGCCGACCGTCGCCAGCAGCGGTTTCGCGGCCAGGGCGATCCGGTCCATGCTCCAGGCCGTGGCCAGGCCCGCCAGCAGGACCGCGAGGATGAGGGCGGCCTCCAGCGCCCGCCTGTGCAGGGAGGCGGCAGGCAAGGCTCCGCTCGCCCACAGGTGCACGAGATAGCCGGCCGCGATGGCGAGCACGGCGCCCATGAGGAAGGTGGCGTCGACCGGCCGGCGGAAGAGCGCAACGCCGGGCAGGTAGTCGTAGAAGAGGCCGAAGACCGGCGTGTAGCTGCCCAGCGCGTAGAGCAGCAGCGCGGTGAGCGCGATGGCATAGAAGCGCAGCTCCCGCGACCAGAGCGCGCCACGCACCAGGCCGACCGTGAGGATCAGCAGCATCGGCAGGGTGCCGACGTAGATCTGGCTCATGTTCTGAGTGAGTGTGAGGCCGTTCGTGTCCCACCATTCGCTGTAGGGGCCCCAATAGGGGACCTCCCGGTCGAAGGCGCCGAACAGGTCGGCGATGAGGCCGGTGAGCAGCGAGATGGGATGCAGCGAGCCGGCCGCCGCCTCGCTGAACGCGATTTCCGGGCGGTTGGAGCCGTCGAGGAACAGGTAGGTCAGGAGGACCGGCACCGCTGCGAGGGAGGTGCCGACCGCGGCACCGACCGCCAGCGGGCGCAGGCTCGCGCGCAGGGCGAGGCGCCGGTCGGCGGCAGCGAGCCAGTGGTGGGCGCAGTAGCCGGCGAGCACGTAGCCGCCGAGCAACGCGACCTGGTTGGGCTCCGCCACCATCAGGCCGCCCGCAACGCCGGCCAACGCGCCGTAGCGCATCGACGAGCGATCGAGCGCGCGGGCGAGCAGCCATAGCGTGACGGCGAACAGCGCGAGGCTCTGGATCTGGGCAATGTGCTGGATGCGCCAGGCCGCCGATGCGCCGAATGCGAACGCCAGCGCCGCCACGACCCCGCCCGCAGGGTGCCAGCCCCGGTCCTGGCAGAGCTTCATCACGGCGAGCCCGCCAAGACCGAGCAGTGCCAGCACATAGGCGTCGAGCTCAACGAAGCTGGGGGCCTTCGCGAAATAGGCGAGCAGGATCGCGGGCGACATGATGAGCGATTGCGGGTCGGCGATCTGCGGCACGCCCACGAACGCGCTGGGGTTCCAGAACGGCGACTGGCCCGAATGCAGCGCGTTGGCGACAAACTGGAGCTGCGCCTGGAACAGCGCCTTGGCGTCGTAGGGTATGGTGACGGCGCCGCTGAGCCACGGATAGCTGAGCAGCGTCCACATCCCTGCAAACAGAAGGGCGGCAAGACCGTAGCCCATCGGGGCGGGTTTCAGCGCCTGCGGTGCCTGTCCCGCCGCCCCCGGCCCATCCGTGGCCCCGTCGTTGCGGCGACCGCCCTCGTCGGGCTGCGCCTGACCGTGCTGCGGCGTCGCGACAAAGGTCATCCGCGCGGTGCTGTGGCCGATGTTGGGATGCTCGCGGCGGGCTGTGTACCCGGCCTGGGCCAGCTCGTGCAGCATCTCCGCCTCCTCGAATTGCAGGAACCCCAGCTCCCGGCGCACGCGCGGGTAGCTCGACAGGGCCGATCGCACCAGGCCCACAACGGCCGCCAGCAGGAAACCGTTGGCGGCGGCGAGCTTGAGCAGCGCCGCCGCGTCGCTCAAGGGGCCGACGCGCCGCGGGATCACGTCGCCCAGCACCAGCCGTCCGGCGCCGGCGAGCTTCCCGCGCGCGAGCGCGAGGAGGTCGCGGAATTCCGCAGCCGAGAGATACTGGACCACCGAGTTGACCACGACGGTGTCGATGGTGCCGGGGGCGAGGTCGGCGAATTGCTGCGGGCTGATGACGGAGATATTCGGGCAGCCGGCGTAGCGGGCAGCCAGCCTCTCCCGCACCGCCGACGCGCTCTCGCACAGGTAGAGATGGCCGCAGCGGGCCGCCACCGCCTGGGCGCTTGGCGTATCCCCGCAGCCGTAATCCACGACCCGCGCGTCAGGACCGGGCACGTAGCGCAGAAGATCGTGGGCGATCAGCTCGTAGTGCACGTGCTTGTGGCGGTCGCTGACGTAGATCGTCGTCTCTCGGTTCCAGAACTCGACCCAGGTCACAGCGTCACGACCGTCCTGCAACGCGCACGCTCCCCGGGCCTTGAGGGGCGCGTCTCGCGTCGAATGTTGTGAAAAGCGGTCCCGCTCGCTTCTCTTTCTTGTCTGCAGCCGGTTTCCGTCGCTCGGTGCGGACGGCTGGCCTGCGGGACGGGTCAATTCGAGCGCAAGCCGGGCCGATTGTCCAGGTAGTGCCTGTGCTTGCGCCAAGTTGCCCCGTCGCAGCGCACCCAGCCCTGGGCGGTGCCATCAGTGCCGACGGGCGGTGTCTCGGACGAGCCTGGTGGGCGCCGGTCGCGATGCCGGCAGGTCGCTGGAGCCCGGCCGTTAATGCCCAATATCAGCCGAAGTTTCGGCCTGCCGTGGCCGCATTCACCGCCCATCGTTCGAGCGGGGATGATTCGGCTTGGGAATCAAAGAGATGAGTCGCCAACCTTCAAG
>JBAPMW010001096.1:0-2977 GCA_049278815.1 Hyphomicrobiaceae bacterium | reverse complement strand
GGCTTGAGGGCGATGTCGGCCATTGTTCCTACTCGGATGCAAGCGGCCTGCCCCTCTCCCCGCTTGGGGAGAGGGGACGCGCGCGACGGGCTAGCGATAGAGCCTCTGCGCCTGCCGCTCCGCGATCTTCATGGCGCCCTTGGCGTCCTCGCGGCCCGTGCAGACGTTGGCGAACATGTCGAGCACGATGAAATCGGCGAGGGCCGCGGCCGCCTTCTCGCCGACCGAGCCGAGACCGCCCACGGTCAGCGTGCGCTTGGCCGCCTGGCCGAAGATCGTGGCCTTGGGGTCTTTGGTCCAGACAGGATTGCTGTCGTAGGCGTTGAGCGGGTGCGTGAGATAACCGAGGGAGGCCTCGAGCCACTTATTGTACTGGTCCGCCTCCAGCAGATAGGCCATCAGCGCCTTGCAGGCCTGCGGATGCTTGGTGTGGGTCATCGCCAGCATCGGGAAGCAGACGTGGAACTCGGTCGGCTTGCCGACCGGACCCACGGGCCACAGCGCATGGTCCATGTCCTCGGCGATTGCCTTCTTGGTCGGGTCCCGCGCGGCCGCCACATAGATGGAGATGCCGTTGTTGGTCCAGGAGATTTCGCCGGCCAGGAACGCCTTGTTGTTGAACGAGTCGTTCCAGGATGCGGTGCCTGGAATCATGTTGTCGTAGAGCTGCTTGGCGTAATTGAGCGCCTTCTCGGTCTCGGGCGAGTTCAGGATCACCTTGTCGTCCTTGTCGACAACGTTGCCGCCGAACGCCCACAGGCACCAGTACACCCATGTGTTGCCGTCGCCGGTGGCGTGGCCGAGCGCCATGCCGCCGGGCATGCCGTCGCGCTTGGTCGCCTTGGCGAACTCCAGGAACTCGTCGGTGGTCTCGGGGAACTTGGACATGCCCGCCTTCTTCAGGGCCGAGACGCGGTAGTTCAGCATGTTGCCGCCGAAGCAGATCGGGATGTCGATCCACTTGTTGCCGCTCTTGCCGTAGGCGACCGCGGTCGGGACCCAGCCGCCGTATTTCTTGCCGAGGTAATCGGCCACGTCGGTCACGTCGACGCACTTCTGCGGGAACAGGAAGGGCAGCGAATAGAGGCCCCAGAACAGGTCGGGGCCGGTGCCCGTGTTGGCCGCCACCCCGGCCTTGGGCGGGATGTCTTCGAACGACTCGCGGATGATGTTGACCTTCACGCCCGTCGCCTTGGCGAAGGCATTGATGAGCGCAACGAACGCGTCATCTTCCGACTGCACGAAGTACTTCCAGCGCAAGAGCGAGAGCTCGGCCCCCTGCTCCGGCTGCCAGGGCGCCGACTGTGCCCAGGCCCTGGCCCAATCGAGAAGAGCAGGGCCGGTGAGCGCGCCGGCTGCAGCGAGCGCGGTCGAGCCGTGCACAAAGCCACGTCTGGTCAGTGCGTTCATTGGGCATTTCCTCCGTTTGCAGTATCAGGCGATGAGCCTTTTACCCGTCGCCTCGTCGAACAGATGGACGAGGGGCGGATCTGGCTTGAGCCGGACCTTGTCGCCCGGCTTGAACTGGTGACGCTCGCGAAAAACCGCGACGATGTCCTGCCCCCCGATCCTGGCGGCGACCTGGATCTCGGAGCCGGTCGGTTCAACGACCTGGATCTCGGCCTCGGCGCCGTCGTCGGCCAGCAGGAGGTGCTCGGGCCTGACGCCGTAGATGGCGGGTCGCCCGTCCATGCCGGGAGGCGCAGCGGCCAGCGGCAGACGCGCGCCGGAAGGGCCCTCGAACAGCAGGGCGCCGTTGGCGCGGACCGTGCCCTTCAGGAAGTTCATGGCGGGCGACCCGATGAAGCCGGCGACGAACAGGTTGTCCGGGCGGTCGTAGAGCTCGAGCGGAGCGCCGATCTGCTCGACCAGCCCATCGTGCATCACGACGATCTTGTCGGCCATAGTCATGGCCTCGATCTGGTCGTGGGTGACGTAGACGGTGGTGGTCTTGATGCGCTGGTGCAGTTCCTTAATCTCGGTGCGCATCTGTACCCTGAGCTTGGCGTCAAGATTGGAAAGCGGCTCGTCGAACAGGAACACCTGCGGGTCGCGCACAATGGCCCGGCCCATGGCGACGCGCTGGCGCTGGCCGCCAGAGAGCTGGCGCGGATAGCGGTGGAGGAGGAGCGTGAGCCCGAGAATGTCTGCCGCGCGCTTGACGCTCGCATCGATCTCCTTCCTAGGCGCGCCGCGCAGCTTGAGCGAGAAGGCCATGTTGGCGGCCACAGTCATGTGCGGATACAGCGCGTAGTTCTGGAACACCATGGCTACGTCCCGCGCTTTCGGGGGCAGGTGGTTCACCACGCGCTCACCGATGCGGATTTCGCCATCGGTTACGTTTTCCAGGCCTGCGATCATGCGCAGGAGCGTGGATTTGCCGCAGCCCGATGGCCCCACCAGCACCACGAACTCACCGTCGCCGATATCGATCGAGAGGCCGTGGAGCACTTGCACCGAGCCGAAGGATTTACGCACGTTCGTGCAAGTCACGCTGGCCAAGGCACGCTCCGCTGCGAGTTCTTTCTCGGACTCTACAACGCCAGGCCACCATCGACAAAGCAAAGAGACAGTTCCAGGGGAGACGCTGCTGCCGGCCTGTTCACCGCCCACTTTTGTGAAGGGTTTCGGATGCCGGCCCCATCGCGAGGGTGAGGCAAGCACCGGGGCCGGCGTCCGAAACCCTTCACATGTTTCACCGTGCAATGGGCGCGCGTCCGACAGCAACGGACTGAGAGCGGACGCGCGGCACCCCGGCTTAATGTTGGTCTGGTCGGGGGAAATTCTGCTTAGATCACCGGCCCGTCGCGCGCGTTCCGCCTCTAGGGAAGCCTCGACGGGTTATACCCGGGGACGCCAGCGTCCAAAACGTACTGACGCGCCGCGCCCTATGCCGGCGCACCTTGGCGGTAGGCCGGCATCTGGGAACGGCGCGTCAGTCGCGTCAGGTGCTGCCAGCAACCGGCAGCACCTTCAC
>JBAPMW010001095.1:0-3245 GCA_049278815.1 Hyphomicrobiaceae bacterium | reverse complement strand
CCACGGCACCCCGGCTCCCGATAGAGGCACGGTGCCGGCCACCGCCATCCTCATCTCCGAGGCGAGGCGCAGGAGAGCATACCGCGGGGCGGATGTCATCATCTGTCTACGTTAATAATCAATACGGATTGACTATCTCCGTGCGTCGAGGCTCCGGAGCGGGAGCAATCGAAGTTGCCGCTGCGCATGTCCGGGACGCCGCCGCGCACCGCGCCATCCGCGCCATATCAGGGGGTGATATCGGGCAAGCAGCGATTCACTTGCTGTTCCGCGTGGCCTGAGGCGATGCGGATCGCGCCCCTTCTGACTCCGCAGGACTGGTCCGCCCTACAATTTCTCCGGCACCGCCGGCAGCCCCTTCTGCGCCCGCATCAGGTTGACGAAGCGGCGGAACAGGTAGTGGCTGTCCTCGGGGCCCGGCGAGGCCTCCGGGTGGTACTGCACCGAGAACACCGGCCTGCCCTTGAGGCGCAGCCCGCAGTTGGAGCCGTCGAACAGGGAGCGGTGCGTCTCCTCCGCGTCCGCCGGCAGCGTGTCGCGGTCTACGGCGAAGCCGTGGTTCATGGAGGTGATCTCGACCTTGCCGGTGGTGAAGTCCTTCACCGGATGGTTCGCCCCGTGGTGGCCCTGGTGCATCTTGTGGGTCCTGGCGCCGATGGCGAGGCCCAGCATCTGATGGCCGAGGCAGATGCCGAACACCGGCAGGCCCGAGTCCACCAGCCGCGTGATCTCCGGCACGGCGTACGCGCCAGTGGCGGCGGGGTCGCCCGGCCCGTTGGAGAGGAACACTCCGTCCGGCTTGCGCTCCAGGATCTCCGCCGCGGTCGCCTTGGCCGGCACCACCGTCACCTTGCAGCCGGCGGTAGCGAGGCAGCGCAGGATGTTGCGCTTGAGGCCGTAGTCGACCGCGACCACGTGCAGCTCCGGGCTCTCCTGCCGGCCGTAGCCCTTGCCCCAGGTCCAACGCGTCTCGTCCCAGGTGTAGCTCTGGCCGGCGGTCACCTCCGGCACCAGGTCCATGCCTTCGAGGCCCGGCCACGACCTGGCGATGTGCACCAGCTTGTCCAGGTCGAACGCGCCGGAGGGCTCGTGCGCGATTGTCCCGTTGGGCATGCCCTTCTCGCGGATCCGCGCGACCAGGGCGCGCGTATCCACGCCGGCGATGGCGATGATGCCGCGCGCCTTGAGCCAGTGCCCGAGCGGCTCAGCCGCGCGGTAGTTGGCGGGCTCCGTCACCCGCGCCCGCAGCACGCAGCCGCGCACGCCCGAGCGCATGGCCAAGTTGGAAGTCTCCGTATCCTCCAGGTTGGTGCCGACGTTGCCGATGTGCGGGAAGGTGAACGTGACAATCTGGCCGGCGTAGGACGGATCGGTCAGGATCTCCTGATAGCCGGTGATGGCGGTGTTGAAGCACACCTCGCCCACGGCCGAGCCGGTCGCGCCCAGCCCCTGCCCGGCGATCACCGTGCCGTCGGCCAGCACCAGCCGCGCCGTCGGGGGTGCTTCGGTCCAGGGTTTGGGGGGATCGCGGGTCATGCTGCCTCTCGTGTCTGCCGCCCACAGATATGGCAGCCGGCACCCTTGTGCAAATGTCCAAGTCGTGAACGTCGCGGATTGGCCCAGAGCATTGACGTTTCAAGGCCTTAATGCTCTTGTCCGGCCTATGGAAACTGCCGCTGCAAGTCAGGAGGGCATCAAGGCCGCCAGCGTGCCCAATGTGCTCACGTATCTCCGCATTCTGGCGGTGCCGGCGGTGACGATGTGCCTGTTCCTCATTCCCGGCGATGCCGGGCGGTGGTGGGCGCTTGGCGTCTATGCCGCTGCCTGCATCACCGATTGGCTCGACGGCTATCTGGCCCGGGCCTGGCGCCAGCAATCGACACTGGGGCGAATGCTTGACCCCATCGCCGACAAGCTCCTGGTCGGCACGACGCTGTTGATGCTGGCCCATGACAACACCATCGACCGCCTCAACGTGGCCGCCGCCGTGATCATCCTGTGCCGCGAGATCCTGGTCTCCGGCCTGCGCGAGTTCCTGGCCGAGCTGAACGTCAAGGTCCACGTCACCCAGCTTGCCAAGTGGAAGACCACGCTGCAGATGATCGCGCTGGGCATCCTGCTGGCCGGCCCCGCGGGCGACAAGCTGGTGCCCGGTGTCACGCTGGCCGGGCTGACCCTGCTGTGGGTGGCGGCCCTGCTGACGCTGTGGACCGGCTACGACTATCTGAAGGCGGCCGTGCGCACCGCCATGGAGCGCTGACAGGTGGGTGTCGGGTGTCGCGTGTCGGGCGTCGTACCCGACTGCCGACGCCCGACACCCGAATCTGGGGACACGACCACATGCCGATGAAGCTCCTCTACTTCGCGTGGGTGCGCGAGAAGATCGGCCGGGCGGAGGAGGTTCTCGACCTGCCGGCCGGCATCGAGACCGTCGCCGACCTGGTCGCCTGGCTCAGGCAGCGGGGCCCCGAGTACGAGGCCGCCTTCGGCCGTCCGGGCGTCGTCCGCGCCGCCATCGACAGGCGGCACGTGCAACCCGGCGCGGCGCTGGCGGGCGCGCGCGAGGTCGCGCTGTTCCCCCCGGTCACGGGAGGCTGACCTCGGTGAGCGTCCGCGTGCAGCGCGAGGACTTCGACATCGGCGCCGAGGTGGCCCGCCTCACGGCAGGTCGCACCGACATCGGCGCCGTCGTCACCTTCACGGGCACGGTGCGCGGCGGCAGCGGCGAGGATGCCATCGCCGGCATGACGCTGGAGCACTACCCCGGCATGACCGAGGCGGAGCTCTCCCGCGTCGAGGCGGAGGCGCGCGAGCGCTGGCCGCTGATGGCGAGCCTCGTCGTGCACCGCGTCGGCGCGCTCAGGCCCGGCGACAATATTGTCCTGGTGGTGACGGCCTCCTCGCACCGCCAGGCCGCCTTCGCCGCGGCCGAGTTCCTGATGGACTATCTCAAGACCCGCGCCCCGTTCTGGAAGAAGGAGCAGGGCCAGGACGGCAGCGAGCGCTGGGTCGATGCCCGCGCAAGCGACGAGCAGGCGGCGGAACGTTGGTAGAGGGGCAGTAAGGGAATAGGGCAATAAGGCTGTCATGCCCCGTCGTGCTTATTGCCCTACTGCCTTTCTCTTGTGCGCGAGGGATCTGCCCCCGTGCCGCCCGATGCTCTGAAGTGACACCCGGAAAAGAACGGTCTTCCGCAGAGGGTTCATTCTCATACGATCCGGCGCGCCGGCTATAATGTCGGCAGC
>JBAPMW010001094.1:0-4129 GCA_049278815.1 Hyphomicrobiaceae bacterium | reverse complement strand
ATCCTGTCCCTCCCCCACAAGGGGGGAGGGGACGCTGCGGTGCGCGCCTCGCTCGATTTCGAGGCGGAGTTGCTCTGCGGGTGTGGGAGCAATCGAGCCTCCGAGAGAACTCAGAGCCGGTGTTCTCGGCAAGCCTTCGATGGCGATGCCGCGTGCATCCGCAGCAGCGACGGCCTCTCCACGGTCGAGCAGCAGCACGGCCCCAGCCTCCACGACCACGCCCGCCAGGCCGGCAGCGGCCACGCCCTCGACGGTGCGTGGGCCGATGGCAGGCATATCGACCCGCAGCTCCTGGCCGGGCTTGGGGCCCTTGGTGAGAACGCCGCTGCGTGCGGCTCCGGTGCGCGCGTCGCGCAGGCTGCCGGCGCGCGCCAGCATCGGGTCGGTGCCCTCGGCGCCCTCGATGGCCAGCACCTTGCCGTCGGCCACCACCACCGCCTGACCTGCATCCAGCGGCCCCAGCGCCGAGCGTACGGCGAAGCCGAGCTCAGCGTCGGCCTGCGCACCGGCGTCAAGCGCCAGCGCCCCGGCCGGTCCGGCCGAGGCCAGCAGATCGGGAGCCACCTCGTGAGCGCCGCGCACCTCGATGCCTTTCGCCTCGAAGAACCGCACCACGCGCGACAAGACCGAATCGTCGCCGCCGCCCGCCATCATCTCCAGGATCTGCGGCAGACTGAGGAGGAACCCCAGGTCGGGCCGCAATTTCCACAGGTTCGGACGGCGCACGCTGCCGGCGATCACCATGGTGCCCCCGTGCCGGCGCAGGGTCGTCACCATCCGCCCGACGTGGCCCCAGTTCACCCACGTGTGAGGAAACCGGGCGATAGCCTGGTCGGCCTCGCCCTCGATGGCGACGATATGGACGCTGCCGCCGTGCTCGATCACGCTCTCGGCGATGGTGAGCGGCAGCCTGCCGCCGCCGGCGAGAATGCCGATACGGGAAGCGCGCGCGGTCGTGAGCTCGTGGGGCCGTGACGTCGCGCCCACTGGCGCGCCGGAAGCTGGGCGCTGCGCCAGGTGCGCGGGCGCCCGCTGGCTCATGTCTCGGCGTGCGGCACGCACAGCCCGCGCTTGCCGCGGGCGCGGATGAAGGCCACGATCTCCGTGACGATGGGGTGGTCCTTGAACTCCTTCTCCACGTCCTCCGTGCGCTCCACCAGGGTGCCCTCATCGGCGAACAGGAGCCGGTAGGCGCGCCGCAGCGAGTGGATGTCGTCGCGCGGGAAGCCGCGCCGCTGCAGGCCGACGATGTTGAGGCCGGAAAGATGTGCGCGGTTGCCCATCGCCATGCCGTAGGGGATGAGGTCGTTCTCCAGGCCCGACATGCCACCGAGGTAGGAATGCGCGCCGACGCGGGTGAACTGGATCACCGCCGCGCCGCCGCCGATGCCGGCATAGTCGCCCACCGTCAGATGGCCGGCCAGCATGACGTTGTTGGAGCAGATCACGTTGCTGCCGATGCGGCAGTCGTGGCCCACGTGCGAGTTGGCGAGGAAGGTGCAGCGGTCGCCGACGATGGTCTCCATGCCGCCGCCCTCGGTGCCGGGGTTCATGGTGACGCCCTCGCGGAGCAGGCAGTCGGCGCCGATCGTCAGCGCGGAGGCCTCGCCGTGGTACTTGAGGTCCTGCGGCTGATGGCCGATGGAGGCGAACGGGAAGATGCGTGTGCGGGCGCCGACACTGGTGCGGCCGGCCACCGCCACGTGGCTGACCAGCTCAACGCCCTCGCCCAGCATCACCTCGCGGGTGACATGGCAGAACGGGCCGATTTTCACGCCGTCGGCGATGCGGGCGCCGTCCTCGACGACGGCGGTGGGATGGATCTCAGGTTTTGCTGGCATCGTCGCGATCTAGGATCATTGCGCTTATCTCGGCCTCGGCCACGACCTGCCCATTGACCTTGGCCTCGCCGAAGAAGCGCCAAGCGCGTCCGCGGGCGCGGATTTTCTTCACATGGTAGTGCAGCAGGTCCCCTGGTAGCACAGGCCTGCGGAACTTGGCGCGGTCGATCCCCATGAAGTAGACGAGCTGTGGCTTATAGGTGGCATTCAGATGGTGCACGCACAGCGCCCCGGCCGTCTGTGCCAGGCCCTCGACGATCAGCACGCCCGGCATCACCGGGAAACCCGGGAAGTGGCCCTGGAAGAACGGCTCGTTCATGGTGACGGCCTTGATGCCGACCGCGCTCTTGTCACCATCCATATCGACAATCCGGTCCACCAGCAGGAACGGGTAGCGGTGCGGCAGCAGCTCGAGCACGCGCCGCGTGTCCGCGGTCTCCAGCTTCTTGCTCGCAGGCTCGGGTTGGTCCATCGAGGTCGAGTGCTCCGCCTTCCACCTTACAATAGGCTCCTGTCTCTAAAGCATATTCCAGACGATTTGAAGCGGGAGTGGCGCCAAGGCCGCAGATCCGGGCTGAGCCATGGCGCCACGGGGAATATGGCAATAAGGCAATAAGGCAGTAAGGCAAGGCAGTAGGGCAGCAGGCAGTAAGGCAGAGATGTTCGTCGCCTATTCCCCTACTGCCCTGCTGCCTACTCTTCAGGGTGTCCTGCAACCCACGTCCCATACACCGCAAGGTTGTCCGGATTGAAAGCCACGAGGTCGGCGCGATAGCCCGGCGCAATGCGGCCGAGGGTGTCGGCGCGCCCCAGAAAGGCCGCAGGCTCTGCGGACGCGAAGCGAAGCGCGTCCGTCAGGGGGATCCCGAGCAGTGCAACGCAGTTGCGCACTGCATCCGCCATGCTGATCGCGGCACCTGCGAGGGTGCCGTCGGCCCGCGCACAGCGGCCGTCGCGGACGGCGATCTCCTCGCCGTTGAGCAGGAAGCTGGGCTTGCGCCCGCCCACCGGCGGCATCGCATCGCTCACCAGCATGGGGCGTGCCACGCCCCTCAGGGCGAGGCGCAGCATGGGCGGCGCCACGTGATGGCCGTCGACGATCATGCCGAACCAGGCGTCGGGCGTCTCTAGCGCGGCCGCAACCGGCCCGGGCTCCCGGCTGGCCAGTGGGGGCATGGCGTTGAACAGGTGTGTGAACCCGGTCATGCCTTCGGCGAGGGCCGCCCTCGTTTGCGCGTAGGTCGCCGCCGAGTGGCCGAGCGAGACACGGATGCCAGCCGCGGTGAGCTTGCGGATGAAACCCGGTGGGGTGCGCTCGGGCGCCAGGGTCACCAGCATGGCGCCGGACTGCGCGGCAATGAGCTGGGCCGCATCCTCTTCGTTGGGCTCACGGAAGACGGCGGGGTTGTGCACGCCGGGCCGCTGCGGGGAGAGGAAGGGCCCTTCCAGGTGGATGCCGAGGACGCTCGCATTGGACGCGACCGCTCGGCGCGCGGCGCAGAGCGCGACTTGCACCTTCTCGGGCGTATCGCTGATCAGCGTCGGCAGCAGCGCCGTGGTGCCGAGGCGCCGATGCGCGGCGGCAATCCGGTCGATGGCCTCCGGCGTTGGCGCATCGTTGAAGAGCACATCGCCCCCGCCGTTGACCTGGCAGTCGATGAAGCCCGGCGCCAGCCACGCGCGGTCGGGGAGGATGGTGTCAGACCCTCTGGGTCTGACACCATGGCCGCCACGTCGTTCATCGAGCGCACGCCTGGGAAGCACCTCCATGATGCACTCCCCCTCGATCACGACTGCGCAATCATGTTGAAGCCGGGCGCCGTCGAACAGGGTGTCAGCGGCGATGGCGTGTCTGGTCATCGGCCGCGGCCCGTAGTTGGGGCCGAGCGGCGGCCTTTGGCTCCGGCGAAGACCCCACGGGATCTACACAAGTCGCCCCAGTGGTGAGGGCCGCTCTTTTCTTGGGCAGGGCGCGCGCCGCAGCGTCCCCTCCCCCCTTGTGGGGGAGGGACTGGGTGGGGGGGATTGCAGAACGTCGAGGTCGGGAGTCCCCCCACCCCTAACCCCTCCCCGCAAGGGGGAGGGGGATCCGGTCGGCGTTCGCGATCACGGGAATCGGCTTCGTCAGCCGCGAACGCTGCCAAGATGTTTAGATCCCCTGGGGGGAAGGCCAGGGGAAGACCCAATGCAGACGCCCATGATGGCGTTGGGTCTGCGCTTCGCTTGACCCAACCTACACCCGTGCTCATCGGGTTCGCGTCACCTTCTGCAAATGCCTGGGACGGTCC
>JBAPMW010001093.1:0-4397 GCA_049278815.1 Hyphomicrobiaceae bacterium | reverse complement strand
GGTGAACCTCGAGGGCAAGCTCTTCGATTGGATGGGCGTCAGCGGCTCCGCGCTCGACCAGAAGTCGATCGACCCCAAGATGGCCGATCGGGCGCCCCTGGTCGTGCCGCCCAAGCTGACGCGGCTGCCCGAGCCCGGATCGGGCAAGACGGCCGATGCCGAGATGGCCGCTCTCAACGATCCTGAGGAGAGGAAGAAGACCTCTGCCAAGGAGCGCGAGCGCCTGCATCAGGCCTACTGCCGCGGCGAGATTCAGTGGAAGGACAAGGCGCTCGATCCCAACTATCAAGGGAACCGCAGCCCCTACGGTCCGTGTGGGCTCTTCTCCGGCAAGGTGAACCAGTAGGTTGCCCACGCCTCATTCCGGTGCCACGATTGGCGAGCATTCCGCAGTGGATTGTGGGGTCGCCCCAAGGCTCCGCGCGTGGTTTCTCAGGCGAGCCCTCGCGACGGGAGTTGCAGCGACATTAAGGGGTTGTCATTTGACTCGGCACCCCGGACAGCCAACAAGGGCGTGGATTCCGTGCCAGTTGCGGAACGTATCCTGTCACAACCGCCCAGGCCTCAGCCATCGACGGGCGTCGCCCCCGGCCCCGCGCTTAGGAGCTGCCGCCCCATGTGGACACCTGTGTGGACCCCAGGCAAACGCCTCTCCGTTCTTGCCCTTGGCCTCACTCTCATGCTGACCGCACAAACTGCCCTGTCTGCGCCCGCCGCCGCCGGCCCGCGCGCGAGCGAGTTCAAGCTTGCGAACGGCCTGACGCTGGTGGTCGTCCCGGACAACCGCGCACCGGTCGTCACCCACATGGTCTACATCCGTGCCGGCGCGGCCGACGAGCCCCCCGGCGTATCGGGCATCGCCCACTTCCTTGAGCACCTGATGTTCAAGTCCACCGAGAAGCTTGCCAACGGTGAGTTCTCGGCCATCATCACACGGCTGGGCGGCCAGCAGAACGCCTTCACCACCTCCGACTATACCGCCTACTACCAGCGGGTCGCCAAGGACCGCCTCAAGACCATGATGGAGATGGAGGCGGACCGCATGATGAACCTGCGGCTCGACCCCAAGGAGGTGGACACCGAGCGGCAGGTGATCATCGAGGAGCGCCGCCTGCGTGTCGAGAACGTGCCGTCGAGCATCCTGGGAGAGCAGATGTCGGCAGCGCTCTACCAGAACCACCCCTACCGCATCCCCATCATCGGCTGGATGCACGAGATGGCCAAGCTGTCGCGCGAGGATGCGCTCGCCTTCTACAAGCGCTTCTACGCGCCCAACAATGCCATCGTGGTGGTCACGGGTGACGTCGACCCTGACGAGGTGAGGGCCCTGGCCGAGGCCACCTACGGCAAGCTGCCCGCCAACCCGCAGGTGGCCAAGCGCGTGCGTCCGCAGGAGCCCGAGCAGCGCGCCCCGCGCCGGGTGGAGCTGAAGGACGCCCGCGCCGGCAACGCCTCGGTGCGGCGCTACTACCTGGCGCCGACGCTCCTCAAGTCGGAGCCGCGCGAGGCCGAGGCACTCTATCTCCTCATGAAGATCGCCGCCGGCGGCGGCACCAGCCGGCTCTACCAGTCGCTGGTGGCGAAGGAGACGGTCGCCTCCAGCACCGGCGGATGGTACTCGGGCCTCTACCTCGACAGCGGCAGCATCGGTGTCTACGCCGTGGCCGCCGAGGGCGTCGGGCTCGACAAGGTGGAGCAGGCAATCGACCGCGTGCTCAACGATCTGCGCGAGAACGGTGTCACCCAGGCCGAGCTTGACCGCGCCAAGAAGCAGTTTCTGGCCGAGTTCGTCTATGAATCCGACAGCCAGGTGTCGCTCGCGCGACGCTACGGCTCGGGATTGGCGCTGGGGCTGACCGTGGAGAAGATCGACCGCTGGCCTGAGATGATCGCCAAGGTCACCCTCGACGACGTGAGGCGCGCGGCGGCCAAGCACCTCGACATGCGCCACTCCGTTACCGGCACCCTGGTGCCGGTGAGCGCGGAGCCGCAGCGCGTGGCTGCCCCCAAGCCGGGTGCGGGCACGGCCGATGTGCCGGCTGCTGCCGGCAAGTCCGATCAGGGGACGCGATGACGATGAGCCCTAGGATAATGGCGCACGCGATGCGCGCCGGCGCCTGGACCCGCCCGGTGGTCGGCGCCGTCCTGCTGGCGGCAGTGTCGATCTTCCCCGGCGAGGCGCAGGCAATGAAGGTGCAAGAGGTCAAGAGCCCCGGCGGGATCAGCGCTTGGCTGGTCGAGTCGCACAGCGTCCCGCTCATGGCCATGCGCTTCGCCTTTGACGGCGGCGGCAGCGTGCAGGACCCGGCTGGCAAGGAGGGCGTCGCCAACTTCCTGGCCACCATGCTGGACGAGGGCGCCGGCAACCTCCCGGCCAAGGCGTTCCAGGAGCGCATGGAAAATCTGGCCATGCGCATGAGCTTCGAAGACGGCCGCGATGCCTTCTACGGCAGTTTCGAGACGCTCACCGAATACCGCGACGAGGCGGTCAAGCTGCTGGCCCTGGCGCTCGCCAAGCCACGCTTCGACGAGGATGCGGTCGAGCGCATGCGCAAGGCGCATCTGGCGAACCTCGCCTACGCCGCGCGCGACCCGCAGCGGGTCGCCTCCGACCAGTGGATGGCGCTGGCCTTCGCGGGCCATCCCTACGGGCAGCCGATGAACGGCACGCCCAAGACGGTGGCCGAGATCAGCCGTGCAGACCTGGCGGGCTTCCACCGCCGCGTATTTGCGAAGGATGCCCTGCGCGTGGTGGTGGTCGGCGACATCGACGCGGCGACGCTCGGCCCTCTGCTCGACACCGTGTTCGGCGGCCTGCCGGACAAGGCCACGCTCTCGCCGGTCCCCGAGGCACACATCAAGGCACCCGAGAAGCTGAGGGTGATCGACATGAACGTGCCGCAGTCGGTGGTGCGCTTCGGCCTCCCCGCCATGGCGCGCAGCGATAAGGATTTCATGCCGGCGTTCGTGCTCAACTCCATCCTGGGCGGCAACGCCTTCACCTCCAGGCTCTACCAGGAGGTGCGCGAGAAGCGCGGCTTGGCCTACGGCGTCGATACCGCGCTCGTTCCCATGCGCTACTCCTCGATCTTCCTCGGCGGCGTGGCCACCAAGAACGAGTCGGTTGCGCAGTCGCTCGACGTGATCCGCACGGAGCTCAAGCGCATCGCCGCCGAGGGCCCAACGGAGAAGGAGCTGGCTGACACCAAGTCCTACCTGACCGGCTCGTTCGCCCTCAGGTTCGACACCAACAGCAACATCGCCAGCCAGCTCCTGTGGATAATGGTGGAGGGGCTGGGGTACAGCTACATCGACACGCGCAACGCGCAGATTGAGGCCGTGACCATCGAGGATGTCCGCCGGACCGCCAAGCGCCTGTTCGACGAGGAGGACTTGCTGGTGACCGTAGTGGGTCGGCCGAAAGGGTTGGGGCAGGGCGGCGGCTAGCCCGCCAGCCAGCAGCGGCGTAGGGTGCAATAAGCGAGCGGAGCGAGCGCATTGCACCGATGCCCCTCTCACCCGCCCAGATCGGTTCAATACGGGCTAACGCCCTATTGCACCCTACGTTTCGCGTCTTGCCCCGGTGACAGGCAGGGAGATTCGCGGTAGGGCTCCGGCATGCGCGACGAACCAGGCCTGCTCTACAAGCAGTCGATCGCCGGATGTCTGGAGGGCGCAATCGGCCGGCACGGACTTTCCGACGCCGAGCTTGCCCGTTGGCTCGACCGACTCTCCCCGGCCGTCGCCCGTTTGCAGGACGACTACCGCACCGGGCGTCTGCCGCACCTCACCATCCCGGAGGAGACCGCCGATATCGCGCAAGCCGAGGCCGCGTACGCCCGGCTCGCCCAGGGTGCGCGGGCTGTCATCTTCTTCGGCACCGGCGGGTCGAGCCTCGGCGGGCAGACGCTGGCCCAGCTCGGCGGCTGGCACATCCCCGGCACGGCCAGCGCGGCGCAGATGAAGCGCCCGCGCACGCGCTTCTACGACAACCTCGACGGCCACACGCTGGCCAACGCCCTGCATTCCTTCGACGACCTCGGCGGTGTGCGCTTCATCGTCATCTCCAAGTCGGGCGGCACGCCGGAGACGCTGGTGCAGGCGCTCGCCGCCCTGGGGGCGGTGAGGGCGGCTTGCCTGGAGAAGCGCATCCCCGAGCTGTTCCTCGGCGTCACCGAGCCCAGGGCTGCCGGCAAGACCAACGGGCTGCGCACCCTGTTCGAGCAGCACGGCATTCCGCTCCTCGACCACCATCCGGGCATCGGCGGGCGCTTCTCGGTGCTGACCAACGTCGGGCTCCTGCCCGCCATCGCCCGCGGGCTCGACGCGCGCGCCGTGCGCGCCGGCGCCAAGGCGGTGGTCGATCGGCTGATGGCAGCCGAGGGTCCGCGCGGTCT
>JBAPMW010001092.1:0-1541 GCA_049278815.1 Hyphomicrobiaceae bacterium | reverse complement strand
GTTCAGCATGGCGTCGATCTTGCGGATCTCCACGCCGCGGCCTACCGCCTCGCGCAGGTCGACAATGAACACCGACAGGCCCTCGGAGCGCTTGCGCATTTGGTCGGCCGGCGTGGTGCGGGCGAGCAGCAGCATCAGGTCCGAGTGCAGCACGCGGCTGGTCCACACCTTCTGGCCGTTGACCACGTAGCGGTCGTTGCCCTTCTTCTCCGCCCGCGTCTTGAGCTGGGTTGTATCGGAGCCCGTGGTGGGCTCGGTGACGCCGAACGCCTACAGCCGCAGCTCGCCCGAGGCGATGCCCGGCAGGTACTTCCGCTTCTGCGCCTCGCTGCCGTGCCTGAGCACCGTGCCCATGGTGTACATCTGGGCGTGGCAGGCAGCGGCATTGCACGGGCTGTCGTGGATCGTCTCCAGGACCGCGCAGGCGGCGGAAAGCGGCAGGCCGGAGCCGCCGTACTCCTCGGGGATCAGGGCGGCGAGGTAGCCGGCCTCGGTGAGGGCTTTGACGAACTCGGTCGGGTAGGCCGCCTCGTGGTCGAGCTTCACCCAGTGCTCATTGGGAAACCGCTCGCAGATGCGCCGCACCCCCTCGCGGATGTCGCCCCAGCCGGGGTCGAGGGGCAGGGAGACGGGCACAGGGGCATCGCTCATGCGGAAGCTCCGGCGTGGATCGTGACTCGGCCAGTGGGACCACGATAGCCCAGCAGGAGGCATCATGGCCATGATGGTGTAGTCGGCGCAATGTCGCTATCGTATCCGCCACACTCGTCAGGAGGTGGGCTGCGCTGTAGGGGGGACATTGACAATGAAACCGAGACGAGCTGCGCATTCAACGCTGATATTTTCCTTGCTGCTGAGCCTCACACCGGCAACGCTCTTTGCACAGCCGGCGTATAAGAAACAATACACCTTCTCCGTCAACACATTTACTGCCAGAATACCCAGTTGGACGACGCACCTCAGCGGGCTCAAGGGAAAGCCTGGCATCAATTATCTCGAGATAGGCACCTTTGAGGGCCGCTCCGCCCTTTGGATGGTTGAGAACATCTTCACTCATCCTACATCGAAGCTGACGATCATCGACGCCTTCCTGGAGAATAACTACAAAAGATTCCTCGCCAACATAGCTCTTTCGGGAGAGGCGAGCAGGTTCCATATCCTAAGTGGATTCTCGACGCAAAAAATCAGAGATGTTCCTTTTAATTCCATTGATGTTGCCTATATTGACGGCTCCGGCAAGGGCATCGTCATGCTTGCCGATATTGTCAACACATGGAATGTCGTCAAGGTTGGCGGTGTGATTATTATCAGCCGATACGCCCTGACTCCGGAATTGCGGCGGGCTGCGGGCATCCGACCTGGCGAGCCAGGGCCTCACGAGGCGATCGATGCTTTCTTGAAGCTGTATAACCCATTCTTAACCCTGATGGAATTCCAGCCCAATCAAGTCTTTGTCCGGAAGCGGCGGTCGGCGGAGTAGCCCATGAGCAGGACGAGGCCAGACCCATGGAGACGCAGGCTGGCCTTCGGCTCGGCCTGCG
>JBAPMW010001091.1:0-5977 GCA_049278815.1 Hyphomicrobiaceae bacterium | reverse complement strand
GTGCAGAGGCAGGATCAGCGTTGCATTCTCCGCAATCCGCAGGTTCTCGGGGCTGACGGCCACGCCGCGGCTCGTCAGCCGCTCGATCTCCTCGGCCAGCGCCCACGGATCGATGACTACTCCGTTGCCGAGCACGGACAGCTTGCCGGCGCGGAGAACGCCGGAGGGCAGCAGCGACAGCTTGTAGGTCTCGTTGCCGATCACCAGCGTGTGGCCGGCGTTGTGCCCGCCCTGGAAGCGGACGACGATGTCGGCCCGCTCCGACAGCCAGTCGACGATCTTGCCCTTGCCCTCGTCGCCCCACTGGGCGCCAATCACGACGACGTTTGCCATTGCCTCATCCCGCTCGAGAGGGCGCGTCCGGCTGCGCCGGGCATCCGCCCGTTCGCGTACTTGCCAAGCGGCTGACCGACCTGCCACACCAAAGGGGCGCGGCGTCCCTCGCGCCCGGCCACGTTCTTAACTCATTGTCCGGTCATGAGAATAGCGTTGGCTCCAGGCCGCGAACAGCGCCCGATTGGCCGCCGGCCCGTCCTGTGGCAATTTGTGCGTGTCCGCCGCCCTTCCTCAAGGGGGCTGCGCTGGCATGGAAAAGCCTGTAAGGATTTACCCCAGTTGGGATGCGCGGTCGCGCACGAGGGAGATTGGAAATGAGCTCGATCAAATGGCGCGCCATCAGCGCACTCCTGCTGTCGGCAGCCTTGGCCCTGGTGTTCTGGCTGAAGGGGGATCTGGACCCCGCGGGGTTCCCCTCGGTCTCGCCCATGGTCGTCTATGGCGTCGTGTTTATCGTGTTCTGGCTCTATCTTGTGGTGCAGGGCTATCCGTTGTCGCACGGCTACATCGGCTCCAGCAGCGCCCACAACCTGGATAACATGATCTCCGCGCTTCCGGCGCTGGTGGCGATTCTCGGCGTCTTCGTCAGCATCGCCGGCTTCCACCCGCTGTCCGGGTTTAACATCGTGATCGCCGGGATGACGCTGCTGGTTGCGATCTACGATCTGTGGATCCTGGGCGGCGCCGCCGCCAAGATCAACCGCCTCACGGACGAGTACAAGACGGTGAGCTGATTTGTTTGGGGTCTGACCCTGCGGGTCTGACCCCATGGCACCACACGCCCGGGTTTGTCGCGAGCAGCAAAGTCAGCATGGCTGCCTTCGAAGCCCTTCGATCGTAGTCGCTGCACAGCGCTTGACACAACCTAAAGTGGTCGGCTTGCTATGGGGCCAGACCCGCGGGGTCTGACCCCAGCGCAGGAGCGCCGCATGCAGCAGCAGATGTTCCACGCCACCCCGCGCGAGGAGTGCAGCCCCGAGGAATGGCAGGCGCGGGTCGATCTCGCCGCCGCCCACCGCATGGCCGTGATGCACGGCTTCAACGAGGGCATCTTCAACCACTTGACGCGCGTCGTGCCGGGCAGGCCCGACCGTTACTACCAGATCCCGTTCGGCATGCACTGGTCGGAGGTGAAGGCCTCCTCCTTCATGGAGGTCGGCATCGACGACGGCAAGGTGAAGCGCGGGGCGGGAGACGTGGAGCGCTCCTGCTACTGCATCCACGCGCCGATCCACAAGGCGCTGCCGCAGGCCGCCGCCGTGTTCCACACCCACATGCCGTTCGCGAGCGCGCTCACCCGCCTGGAGGACCCGCGCATCAAGGAAATCGGTCAGACCGAGGCCGGCATGCTGGGCAAGATCGCCTACGACGACACCTACACCGGCCCGGCCTTCGAGCCCGAGGAGGGCGAGCGGCTTGCAGGGGTGATCGGCGACAAGACCGTGCTGTTCATGGCCAACCACGGCGTCACCACCGTGGGGGAGAGCGTGGCCGCGGCCTACGACCGGCTCTACTACGTCGAGCGCGCGGCACAGGTGCAGATCTACGCCATGTGGACCGGCCAGCGCCTGAAAAATCTCCCCGAGCCGGTGGTGGAGAAGACCAAGAGCAACATCGGCGGCGCCCAGTACTACACCGGCCTCGACCCCGCCGAGCGCCACTTCGCGGCGCTGAAGCGCATGCTGGATCGGCAGGAGCCGGACTACGCGGAATAGGGAAGGGGTCAGACCGGCAGGGCCTGACCCCATTCGGGACACGCCGCTAGGCGCGCTTTCCACCTGATCTGGGTCATCGCCCGTAGCGATCTCGCGTCTGATTATCGCCACCGGTTCTGACACCCGTAACGGCGCACGGGCCGTCCCGCGACTGCCCAACATCCGACACGCTGTTGCGCCAAACGAGCAGGTGGCGGGACAGCCTGCGGATGGCGACCGCGGTTGTGCAAACATCGGGGAGGGGATGGAGCATGCTCGGGCTCCTCAGTCGGGTCGACCCGCGCGCGGGATTGATTGCAGGCTGCGCCATGCTGGCCATGGCCGGCTTGGCAACTGCGGTGGTCAAGGATCAGAACGGCGCGATCGACTTCGGCGCCACCGGCGCCCTCCTGATCGTTCTCGGCGGCGTTTCCTGGCTTGCCAGACGAAGCTCGCATGAACCTGCCGCACCCAATCCCAACACAACCATCGCAGCGGTGTGCTGGCTGGGGCTCTATGGGCTCGCCCTGACGGTCATGCTCACCGAACCGGTGATAACGCATCGCGCATTTGGAACGGAAGCATTTCAGCTGCCCATCGAGTATGTGTTGCCTGCAGCCCTTGCCTTGCTTTTCTTGCCGTTTTGGCCCGGCTTTATGGGATTTGCGTCGCTGCTGCGACAGGCGATGAGCAAAGGCAGGGGCGGCAAGCTGGGCATTATCCTGGAGATGCGATCAGCGTTGGCATCCGACGATCCTGCGGAGCGGCGAATGGCCTACAAGACGCTCTGGTTCTTTGCCTATTTTGCATTGCTTATCGGCGCCTGGATCGTTTATGCGGAGATGATCGGCATCTGACTGCCCTCGGGGCGCGCTCTCGCCCGTCTCGACAATCGAACGCTTTTCTACACACACCAGCCGGAAACCGCTTCCAGCCTATACCGTGCCATTGAGCGTGGCATCGAAGATGTCGAAGTTGCGCAGGCCGCCAGCCTTGGCGGCGAGATAGTCCGGACGCAGCTGGCGCGAGACGATGAAGGGCACCGTCTGCTCGCCCAGGCCTCCGTGCGAGCGCAGGCGGTGGCCGGCGAGGCCCTTGAGGTCGTGCTCTGCGCGGCTTGCGCCGATCACCGTCCCGGCGTCGCCCAACACCACGAAGTCGCCTTCCAGCTCGGGCGGCAGGCCGTATCGTGCAGCCGCGGTTGCCCCGTCGACCACTGCCTCGACGCCCGGCAGGGCCGCCGATGCCTGCATCAGGGCCGCGAGATCCGTCGCGTTGCGCATGTAGACGCGCACGAACGAGCCCAGAGCCCCGTGATGGCGCACGAACGGGTCGGTGATGGGGCAGATCACCCGCACGGAGCCCGCGCCGAAGCGGTGCGCCAGCTCCTCCTCCAGGAACACCACGTTGGGTGTGCCGTCCGGCCGGCACTTGTCGTTCATGCCGTGGTCGGCCACCACGCCGACCGTGGCGCCGAGCGCCATCAGCCGCCCGATGCGCTCGTCCACCGCGCGGTTGAAGGCATCGGCCTCCGGCGCGCCGGGAGCGTGGGCGTGCTGCACGAAGTCCGACAGGGACAGGTAGAGAAGCTCGGCCGCGCGACGCTCCAAGAGCTTCACCCCGGCATCCAGCACGAACAGCGACAGGTCGGCCGAATACTGATCGGGCCTGCTCCGCCCGACCATGGCCTCCACGTCGTCGATGCCGTTGTCGGCAAGCGTGGCGCGATCGGCCTTCTCGGAGGAGAAGTTGATGCCGTCGAGCCCGCGCGCCAGCATCAGCCTGAGCTTGTCCTTGGCGGTGACTGCCGCCGTCCTGATGCCGGCCTCGGCCATGGCAGCGAGAATGGTGCCGCAGCGCATCATGGCCGCGTCGGTGATCATGCGCTCCTCGCCGGTAGCGCGGTCGAGATAGTAGTTGCCGGAGATGCCGTGCACGGCCGGGGGCACGCCGGTGACGATGGAGGCGTTGTTCGGATTGGTGAAGGTCGGCACCACAGCCAGCGCCTCGCCGACGAAGCCCGTTTCGGCCAAGCCGGCGATGGTCGGCAGGATGCCGTCGGCAAGGCCACGCCGGATGTATTCGGGGTCGCAGCCGTCGAAGCACACGACGACCGTCGGCCGTCCTGGCAACCGATAGTGCCGGCCGTTCACCTCAAGGTTCGCCATAGTGCTCCTCGCTCAAGCTCGCCCGCCCGCCGCGCCGTCCTCCACCTGCCCACGGGCTTGCAGCCACTGCATGATGGAGAGGCAGATCAAAGCCCACAGGCCGCCGAGCGTCCAGCCGGCGAGGACGTCGGTGGGCCAGTGCACGCCCAGGTACACCCGGCTGACCCCCACCAGCGCGGTCAGCAGCACCGCCATGGCGAGGATGTAGGCCTTCACCGCCCGGTCCGGCTGCGTGCGCGCCAGCAGCGCGCCCAGGGTGAGGTAGACGACGGCCGACATCATCGAATGGCCCGAGGGGAAGCTGGCCGTGAAGACCTCCGCGCCGTGCGGCACCAGCTCGGGGCGGGGGCGGGCGAAGGCCCATTTCATGGTCTGGCCGATGAGGACCCCGCCGGTCACCGAGACGAGCACCAGGATCGCGGCGTGGCTCTTGCGGGTCATGGCGAGGAACCCGGCGATGGCGAGCACCATCACGGTGAGGACGCCGGTGCTGCCCAGCGCCGTGAAATCGCGCATCATCTCCTCAAGCCAGCGCGGACCGATGGGATCGGCGAGATCGCCGGGCGTCCTGAGCGCCACGATGAGCCACTCATCGAAGGCCGGTGCCCCTCCCCGGCTCACCAGGTTGGCGAGCCGTGCGCAGGCAAGGAGGAGACCGGCGGCGAGGATGACGGCGGCCAGGGTCATCCGCTCGATGCGGGCGACCCAGCCGATCAGGGGGTGGCCTGCGGCGCGCTCAAGCAGGTGTTGCCAGGTCTGCATCGGGGCCTCTGCCCGTTCGTGGCCAACTGCGGTATTGGCGTCTCGAGTCCTATCGATGAATCGAGGCGAGGCGGAGCCATGCCGCTCACCGGCTTCGCCGACCCTGGAAGACGAAACGAATAGCCTGCGTGGCAGCTTGCGGTCTGGATAGCGTGGGACCGGCCCCTGGTCGAGGGCTCGGCTGAGCCCGGCCACGCGGAGCAGGCGGGCCTCGACCGGGCGATACCGGCTTGGTTCGTTGACTCTTTTGCGCTGCCGAGACGGCAAGGAGAGAGAACGTGCCGAAAGAAATTCCTGCAAATACCCAGGCGATCATCACGGGTTGGAGCGATCTCATCCGCGTGATGCGGAACATGCCGCTGCAATGCCTGATCGCGGTCGGGGTCTTCAGTTTCTCCACTCTGGTTGAGGTAATGCTTGGGACGTTAACCACCAGCCGAGCGAGCCTGTCCGTTCAAGAAACCGGAATTCGCCTCACCTTGTCGGTCGCGGAGGCATTTCTGCTCACGCCGCTTCTGATCGGAGTCCACCGCCTAATCATTCTTGGCGAGCGTCCCACCGGCTATGCCATCGCGTTTGGACAACCGAGATTCATGCGGTTCTTTGGCTGGTCGGCCGCCTTGCTGTTGGGCACGTCCTTCGTCATTATGGTGCCGGCGCTGATGGCGGACTCGGGGCTGCGGCTCATGACCATCTGGGTGCTGGCCGTGGCGTCCATCGCCATCTCAATTCGCGTCGTTCTTCTGTTTCCGGCGCTGGCGGTGGACGCACCGGGCGCGCGTTGGTCCAATTCCTGGGCCGATACCCGCGGCAACGGGTACGACATTTTCCTTGTATTCCTCGGTGCGTTCGTGCCGCTGATCGTCATCGTCGCCTTCCTGGTGTTGCCGCCGGCCGACGGGGGAGGCCGGACTCTTGCCGTAGCCGTGGCGCATGTGCTGTCCTCGGCGGTCGGGTACGTCCTCGCCGTCGCCATTGCGTCGCGGCTGTACGGCTGGCTCGCGGACAAGCTCGGGC
>JBAPMW010001090.1:0-2059 GCA_049278815.1 Hyphomicrobiaceae bacterium | reverse complement strand
ACGCGGAGCCGCGCACGCGGCGGAGCAAAGCGGAGGAACCGGCGGTCGCGGTCGATCACCCCCAGATCGCGGCCGCAGAAGCGCACGATGTGGGCGCCTCCATCCAGCTCCGCGAGGCCCACGAGCTCGCCGGCCAGCGCCTCACCCACGTACATCCGCTCCCCCTGCCACGTGACGATGCCAGGCGCGTGCAGCCGGCGCACCTCATGTTCGGCGTCGTACCACGGGGCGTCGAGACGACCCGGCAGGGGACGCGCCGACGGCTGCCAGCGCCGCGCCGGCGCAACCTGCCCCAGTGCCTCGTGCGGGCGCTCCTCGTTGTAGTGTGCCCGGAAGCGATCGAACCGCACCTGCTGCCCGCCAGCAGTCGCTGCGGCCGGCTTGGAGGTCAACGCCTTCAGTGTGCGATGCATGCGCTCGTGCCGGCCGTTGTCCTGCGGGCTCGACGGTGGGATGTAGCGCGGCTCGTCGTGTCGGAGACGCGCTTCCAGCGCGATGCCGAGCCTCAGCCACCACACCGACAGCTCCGAGAGCCCGCCCGCCCCTGTCGAGCCGAACGGTGCGCCGTTGTCGGAGCGTATCGCCGAAGGCAGCCCGATCTCGGAAAATACCCGCTCGCTCGCACGCACGCTTCACGCCTGCCAACGTCGGCTCGACGATCCGCACCTCCACCAGATACCGGCTGGCCGAATCCGTGATCGTCAGAGGGTCGCAGCGCTTGCCGTCGCGCGTGCGGAACCAGCCCTTGAAGTCGATCGCCCATTCCTCGTTCGGGCTATTGGCAGGCGATACCACCTCGCCTTGCGCGATCGGCCGACGCTCCCGCCGGCGCGCGTCCACCAGGCCCGCCCGCTTCAGGATGTCCCCCATCGTCGAGGTCGCCGGCCAGCCCCCATCAGGCTCCTTCTCCGTAAGCCACGCCTTGAGCTTCTTCGGACCGAAGTGGGGGATCCGCCGGCGAGCCGCGACGATCCGCTCCGCAACCGCCTCACAGGTCCCATGCGGGCAACGCGCCACGGCATGGCTGCGCTCCTCAAACCAGCGCTCCTCACCTCTCCTGCGCCGCCGCAGCCAAACGTAGAACGTCTCCCGGCTGATCCCATACCGCCGGCACAGATCGCTCACCGAGAAAGCCCGCGTGTCGTACTCTCGAAACAACGCGATACGCTCTTCCACCGAACAGGTCTCCTTGAAGGGCATCGCTCGTTCTCCCCGAATCGAGCGACAACCGTGACCTGTCAGGACTCAGCCCGGTTCATACCGCGGCTCCAATGCCGGTTTTGCTATGGGGTCAGACCCGCAGGGCTACGGCATTCACACAAGTGGGTCGCCGCTGTCGTTTTAATTCGCAAATTATTCGACGACTGCGATGCCGTTACAGCATGTTTATTTGACAGTTTAGATGATGCTGCTAAGGTGCTCGTGTCACCAGCAACTGGGAGTGGATGGGCATCAGAGAGCCTGGAGCGCAGCGAGAACGGCTGCGGAACACTGCGGGCATGAGCCGTGCCCGCTCCGCGCGACGAGCCTTGCGCCGCAAGTCCGCGAGGCCGGTGGCGGCGCGCCCTCAGATAAGGTTCCTTGGAGGCCCCACGGGTTGCGCTCAGCGCGCCGCCCGCGACCGGCGGGCGGAGTTCTGTGACGATTTTTGAGGTAGGCCCTCGGGGACAGGCAGCCGGAGGCAGGAGCGACAATCACTCATCTGGCCCTGGCCGGGCTGGCCGGCTCCCCCGTCCCGCAGGCCACTCCGCCTCCGCAGATCCTCCACGAGAGGACATATTCATCAGCGGCCGGACCGCCGCTGGCTGGGTCGTCAGAGCCGCGTCGGCGCCGCTAAGCAAAGTGTCTTGACGACGCCAACAGATGGGTGCCCGGTCGTCCTGGGGACCGGCAGACATCTTGAGCGAGCATTTGCCCATCTGTGCACTGGGTTCCCCGCCTGCGCGGGGATGACGGCTGTGGTGAGGTTGTGCGCTTCCCGCCGGCGTCATTCCCGCGCAGGCGGGAACCCAGGCCACCTCTCCGCGCAGGATCGCCGCAAGCTCGCTCCCGGCCGGGG
>JBAPMW010001089.1:0-1617 GCA_049278815.1 Hyphomicrobiaceae bacterium | reverse complement strand
GGGCTAGGGGTGGGGGGACCCCCGACCTTCGATGTTCTGCAATCCCCCCCACCCTGTCCCTCCCCCGCAAGGGGGGAGGGGACGCTGTGGCATGCGCCCCGCTCAATTCGAGCGTCAGCCTCTTTACACTCACGCCGGCAAATCCACCAGACGCCCCTCCTCGACCACCGCCTCTCCGTCGAGGGCGATGGTGCAGTTGCGCACGGGCAGGTCGAAGTGGCCCTTGGTGAAGCGCTTGGCGAACTCGTTGGCGCCGGTGGAGAACAGGAAGTTGCCGGCGAACGCCCGCACCTCGGTGCCGTTGAAGTCGCGCTGGTCGTACATCGTGAGCGCCTCGTAGCGGGCGCCCTCGTTGAGGCCCCAGCCGACGTGGCTCACCGCATAGGCCTCGCGGTCGCCCCAGGCGGCGAGGTAGCGGCGCATCAGCTCCGCGTCGGTGCCCTTGCCGTCGATGCGCGTCACGTAGTCCGCATCGATGGTGAGGCGAACCGGGCTCTCCAGGTAGCGCTTGAAGGTGAGGTTCACATCGCCGGCGTCGAGCACAAGGGTGCCGTTGACAGAGCCCGCGCGCGGGAAGCTCACCACGATGCCGCCCGGCCAGTGCGCCACCGTGCGCGGCCGGTCGGTCCAGCCCCAGACGCCGGCGGTGGAGGCCTCGCGCATCTCGACCGTGAGGTCGGTGCCGGCGGCCGAGACGACGCGCATCTCGCTGGCGGCCCGCGCCTGTTTGACCGCGGCTTTGACGCGCGGCTCCATGGCCGGGTCGGGCACCAGCCGCTCCAGCGCCTCGGGGTGCTCGTTGGAGATCATCATGAGGCGGGCGCCGCCGGAGAGCACCTCGGGCAGCTCGCGGGCGTGCAGCAGGCCCTCGACCGTGAGATCGACGACCAGGTTGGCGGCCTTCAGGCCGGCGATGGCGGCGGTGTGGCCGGCGAGCGCATTGGAGGCACCGGTGGAGCGCACCGGCACCGGCGCGTCCTGCGGCCTGGAGGGCACGACGACATGAAACACTGTGGCGCCAAGGCGCGCCAGCGCCAGCTCGGCGAGATGGACGTTCAAGGCGCGCGACTGGGTCTCGGAGAGGACGGCGCAGGCCTCGCCGGGCTGCACCTTGCACAGCTCGAAGACCCGCACGAAGGCGTCGATCCACTTCGCCTCGATCCGGTCCCTCAGCATCGAGCCTCCGCCGCTTCCCCAGTCCCGGGCTGGCGTCGCCATACCGTCAAACAACGATTAGCACCCGGCATCCCTCATGGAAAGAACTTCAACCCTGAAATAACCGACAAGCCAACCCTCCACCTCCTTCGTTTTATGGGTCTTGGAGCTGTCACCAAGGGGAGACCGAGACGCTTGGCAATGATGCGGTCGATATTCTTCAGGAGCCGGATGAGTGCCGCGGCCGGCCCTCGCGAAATCCGCTCGCCGGCCTTGCTTCACGTTCAGCGCCTGATCGCGCCCCTTCAGAAAAGTACGGCCGCTCGCATTAAGGTTGCCCGCAAGCATAAGGGCTCCATGGACTCTGCTCGTGCGGGGAATCCTGCTCGCCAAGCCGTGTGCGGGGATAGGAGCGCATTGCGAAGGGAGCGAATAGCGAGCGTACATACAACGTTGCAAGCC
>JBAPMW010001088.1:0-5134 GCA_049278815.1 Hyphomicrobiaceae bacterium | reverse complement strand
GTTCGGAGTGGTGGCTGCAGGCGGAGCGCGTGCTTTCCAAGCTCCAGCAGGAGTTCTGCGTCGTTCACGTGCATGGCAACGTCATCGGCGGCTCGCTGGTGGTTGGCGGCGTGCCGTTTCCCAACGTTCTGGAGGTGACGTTCGCAAGCCGGCACTACTATACCTTCGAGGAGACGGACGAGCTTTTTCCGACCGCGCTCGATGCCTCGTGCGATCCGAAGCTCCCAGACCTCCATCTCGGCTCCTTCAAGTTCTGACGGCCAGAGCCAATGGTGGGAGGTTCCATGCTCGCGGCAGCCGACCCGCGCACCCACCCCCTCAATACGTCGCCCGCCCCCCGGAGATATCGAACACCGCCCCCGTGGCGAACGAGTTCTCCGCCGACGCGAGCCACGCCACCAGGGCGGCCACCTCCTCGACCGTGACGAAGCGGTTGCGGGGGATCTTGGAGAGCATGAAGGCGATGTGGGCTTCCGTCATCTGGTCGAAGATGGCCGTCCTGGCCGCCGCCGGGGTGACGGCGTTGACGGCGATGTCGTAGCCGGCGAGCTCCTTGCCCAGCGACTTCGTCAGCGCGATCACGCCGGCCTTGGAGGCCGAGTAGTGGGCGGCGTTGGGGTTGCCCTCCTTGCCGGCGATGGAGGCGATGTTGACGATGCGGCCGTAGCCTTGCGCGATCATGTGCGGCACCACCGCGCGCGCGCACAGGAACGGCCCGTCCAGGTTGATGCGCATCACGCGGCGCCACTCCTCGACGTCGGTCTCCCAGGTCCTGGCGTTGACGCCGGCGATGCCGGCGTTGTTGACCAGGATGTCGATGCGCTCAAGCCGAGCCAGCGTCGCGTCGCAGGCTGCCGCCACCGCGGCCGGGTCGGTCACGTCGCAGGCGAGCGCCGTCACCTTTTCGCCCAGCGCCGCCGCTGTCTGCTGCGCCAGGTCCAGATCGCGGTCCCAGATCGCCACCCTGGCGCCTGACGCCACGAACCGCTCCGTGATCGCCCTGCCGAAGCCCTGGGCGCCGCCCGTGACGACGGCGCTCTGCCCGCTCAGACCGATCCGGTTGCTCATCTGGTTGCTCATGGCGGCTCTCCTTCAGCTTCTTCCGTCCTCGCGCAGTCCATGCCACGGGCCGTGGAGGAGAGACTAGAGCATCTTCCAGTCGATGTGGATTCGCGCCAGGACATCGCGCCAGGATATTGGGTGCGTGGGGTACCAGTCCGGCGGGGTGTGCGCGTCGCGTCTCCCACCCACCGACGTCATCCCGGCGCTGCGGGCGCCCGTCAGGGCGCTCGCAGGACCAGGCCGGGAGCCATGCACCTCGAAACGGCTCCCACCTGTCGTTTTCGAGCGGCAGCCGCGGAGCCGTCGTGCCTACCGTCCGATCCGAGAGCAAGCGCGCAGGTGCATGGGTCCCGGCCTTGACCCGCTCGCCCGCTTCGCAGGCGATCGGCGCCGGGATGACGCAGAGGAGAGAGCGATTCATTCACGCCGGTGGTGCGCGCGGGCTGTTTCGACTTTATATCAACCCGGAAAGCGGTCTAGCCGCTGTCGCACTGCTGTGCGCCACAGAATATCCCACCTGCCGGCTGGGCGGCGGGGCCGTTGCTGCAGGACGGTCGGCGGGGGAGGATGGGCACCGGCCCAATCAGACGACATGGGCAATAGCATGGCAGATGCACCCATGGCTTGTTCGCAATATGTTGTAGTCTGCGGGGTGTTGCAAATCCTCCTCGCGCAGAGATAATCGCGCGTGGGTTGCGCGGGTGACGGTCATTGTCGGAGCCGGGGGTCCTTGAGGTCGTCCGCCCCCGTCGCGCTAGCTGGGCACAACCCTCTGCGCACACGACGGCGGCGGATCACAGGGTTCTCGGGCTGGAGGTGAGCCGAGTGCCGAGTTGTGCGCCTACAAAATCCCATCACGGAAGTTCAGGCACGCGGTCATTTGGCGACTGTGGGGCAATTATTCTGTGTGAATATCGGTCGAAACACTCGAATGCACGAAGATATCGGATTATTATTCGCAGAGAGTCTTGGGTGAAATCATGCTGAAACCCAAGATGTACTATCGAATACATGAGTGGTGACAAAGTATAGCGGTAATAAGGTGTCACCTGTCGGATAGCTAGCAAACGGGAGAGGCTTAGTATGCTGAGCAACAGGATGATCGGTCCGGGGAGGTTTTCCACCCGTCCCCTCTATTTGCAGGTGCGGGATGCGCTTGCCTCGCGCATCGCCATGGGCGAATGGAAGCCGAACGCCGCCATACCCAACGAGGGCGATCTGGCGCGCGAGTTCGGTGTCAGCTCCGGCACCATGCGCAAGGCCCTGGACCTGATGGAGGGCGAGCGGCTGCTGACACGGCGGCAGGGCCGCGGCACCTTCGTGAACGACCAGTCCTCCGACGAGCTGGCGGAGCGCTACAGCAATATCCGCACGGCGGACGGCGAGCGGATCACGGGTGAGATGAACGTTGTGAGCATGATCCAGGGCTCGGCGAATGCGGCCGAGTGCGGCCGCCTGCGCCTGCGCCCGGACGACAAGGTCTGGCGCATCCGGGGCGTGCGGCTGCACAAGGGCGACCCCTTCATGGTCGAGGACGTGGTGCTGCCGGCGGCGCTGTTTCCGGACCTCGACGAGCAGAAGGAGCTGCCGGGCCGCATCGTGGTCCTGGCGCAGCAGTACGGCATCCTGCTCGGCAAGGGCGACGAGCGCGTCGCCATCGGCGCGGCCTCGCCGGAGGTGGCCGAGATGCTTGCCGTGAATCCCGGCGTGCCGATCCTGCTGCTGGACCGCCTGGTGCACGACCTGAGCGGCCGCGCGGTGGAATGGCGGCTCGGCATGGGCCACTTCGCCGACAAATACTACCTGGCGGAGATCAGCTGATCGAGCGGGGCCTGGCCGCTCCTCTCCGGCCGGGCGCCTGCTTCCTCAGCACCGCCACCGTCTCCACGTGCGCCGCGTGGACGAACTGATCGATCGGCGTGACGCTTGCGATGGCATAGCCGCCGTCCGTCAGGATTTGTGCGTCGCGGGCCAGCGTGCCCGGATCGCACGAGACCGCCACGACCGTCTCAATCCCGGAGCGTGCCAGCTCGCGCGCCTGGGCCTGAGCGCCGGCGCGCGGCGGGTCGAGGACGACCGCGTCAAACGGCTCCAGCTCCCTCGCCGTGAGCGGCTCCCGAAACAGGTCGCGCACCTTGGCCTCGATCGGCTTCAGGCCCTGCGTATGCCGCGCGGCCCCGGTGAGCGCCGCCACTGCCGCCGCATCGCTGTCGACCGCCAGCACCCGGCCGCGGCGCGCCAGCGCCAGGGTGAAGGTGCCCACCCCGCAGAACAGGTCTGCCATACGCCCGGAGCGTCCCGGGGCGCCGTCGAGGGCGGCGACCGCCAGATCGCGCATCGTCTCCTCCGACTGCCGCACCGCCTGCACGAAGGCGCCCGGCGGTACGGCGAGATCGGCCTCGCCCATCCGCAGCTCAGGGCGCACCAGCTCGACCAGGACCTCCCCGTCGACCGTCACGCGCGCGAGCCCGTGCTGGGTGGCGATGCGCGCCAAGGCGGCCGCAGCGTCCCGGCCGATCGCCGGGCTGCTGCCCTTGTGGCTACCCATGTGGCTGCCCCTGCTGCTGTCCCTGCGATCGCCCTTGCCCTTGCGGACGCCAACCTCGGCCGCGACGTCGAGGCCGGCCGGGGTATCGAGCACCGTCAGGCGCACCTCGGGCGCCGGCAGCAGCGCCGCAATCGCCCTGAGCGCCGGCAGCCTGGCCACAATTCCGCCCAGCAGCACCGGGCACTCCTCGATATCGACGAGGTCGTGGCTCTTGCGGCGGTGATAGCCCAGCATGACGCGCCCATCGCGCGAGCGCGCCGTCAGCACCGCCCGGCGCCGCCAGCCCGCCGGCACGCGCCGCAGGGGCTCGACCGCCGGCTCCAGCCCGCGCGAGCGCAGCGCGCCAACGACGATGCCGCGCTTCCATTCCGCATAGAGCCGGTCGCCCATATGCTGCGCCACGCAGCCGCCGCAGCACCCGTAGTGCCGGCAGACCGGCTCCGCGCGATCGGGGCTCGGGGACGACAGCAGCCGGGGCGGGCCGTCGCTTCCCGCCGCGACGCGCTCGCCCGGCAGGGCAAACGCCACGTAGCGGGCGCCGCCCGGCGTCTCGGCCACCCCGTCGCCCTGCGCGCCAAGGGTGAAGATGGTGAGCTCTTCCATGGTGAGATGGTGAGTGGTGAGATGGTGAGTATAGCGCGGCGGCTGTGGCGAGCGACGGCGTCAAACGGGCGGTCAAAGATGAGACATGGCGCGCCTGTGCCGGTAGCCGGTGTTCACCGCGGCTCGCAAGGTCGAGTCAATGTCCGGCGGAGGAGGGGTTTCGAAACCTGGGGCTGGGCGGCTCCGGTGCCCGGGCACCAGTGATACATACCACTCAGCACCTACGCGATAGGGTCGGCAATGGGGGGGCGAATGCGGCAAGCGGGTCGATTGCAACAGAACCCGCTTTCGAAGCCTTAGGCCCGCGCGCCCCGGGCGCCACCGATACTCACCACTCACCATCTCACCACTCACCATCTCACCGGCGTCACGGACATTTGATCGAGCGCAAGCTTGGTGTTCCCCATCCGGGCTGCGTTGCCCGCCGTAAAGCCCGCATCGTCACCCGCCGTCCGCCGTCTCGGTCTGGAGGGGGTGCGGTTGCGAAACCCTGGCCATCCCGCGCCCGCCGGGAGAGCGCCTTATGGAGGACGACATGAACCGCAGACAGACCCTGAAGCTGCTCGCCGGCGCCGCCGCCTTCACCGGCACCCCGGCGCTCGTTGCCCGCGCCGCGTTTGCCCAGACCGGCCAGGCCAACGCCTTCACGCTGCCGCCGCTCGGCTACGCCTACGAGGCCCTGGAGCCGCACATCGACACGGCGACGATGAACTTCCACCACCGCAACCACCACGCCGCCTACGTCGGCGCCCTCAACAGGCTGGCCGCCAGCTTCCCCGATCTCGCTGGCAGGTCGCCCGAGGCGGTGGTCTCCGATCTCGCCGCCATCCCCGAGGCGATCCGCACGCCCGTGCGCAACAACATGGGCGGCCACTGGAACCACACCTTCTTCTGGGACCTGATGACCCCCGGCGGCCCCAG
>JBAPMW010001087.1:0-2860 GCA_049278815.1 Hyphomicrobiaceae bacterium | reverse complement strand
AGACAGGCGCGATCGCCCAGCGAAAGCCCCAGCGACCTCGTCGCCGGGCGCAGCGCGCCCGTCTGACGTGCCAGCTCCTCATCGAAGGGCACGATTGCCAGCCGGTACCGATACACGATCATGTCGGCCTCGCGCTGGGAAAGGCCGTGCTCGGTCAACTTGGCGAACACCTCCGCCAAGTTGACCGCAGACATGAGCGCCTCGTCGGCCAGCTCATCGATGCTGTCGGCGCCGGGCTCCTGTCCGATGTGGGCGAGGAGCGCGGAGGCGTCGAGCACGGCGCTAGCCATTCGCTGCCTCGCGCCTCGCCTCCTCGCGACGCTCGGCTATCAGCTCATCGGCGAGACTGCCGGCCCCGCGCATCAGCTTGGCGGCCAGCTCCTGCGCCTGCCGCCGCGCCACCTCGGGGCTCACCAGATGCAGCTCGCCGTCCTCCAGCCAAGCCAGCACCGTATCGCCCTCTCCAACTCGCATGGCCTCGCGCACCGGAGATGGGATGAGAACGCGGCCGCCGCCATCCACCTTGAGGCTCATGCGATGGCGTATCCCCTCGCGGGCAGCGGAGGCCACGGGCGAGCCGGCTATCGGAGGCGCACCGCTTTCCTCGAAGCCCGGAGGCTTCTTGGCGGCGGATTGCACCAGCACGTTCCTGACGTGCTGGTAGCGGATGCCCAGGAACCTCGCGATATCGCTCCGGCTGTAGCCGCTCTCGCTCAGAACCCGGATTTTGTCCGACTTCGTCGTCAACCCCTTAGTCAGCTCCTTCATGCGTGCTACGTCGAGCATGGCGTGTCTCCCGACAATAACCATCGACGTTGCGGTTATGGCATAAACATACAATGTTGTCAAATTGGTATGTTCATTGGTGACAACATGTGTTTGGGTGGGAAGTAACCAAAACCCTTCTCTCGCGGACCCCCGCACGGCCCTCACACCGTCTCCGCGAACAGCTCGCGGCCGATCAGCCAGCGGCGGATCTCGCTGGTGCCGGCGCCGATGTCGTAGAGCTTGGCGTCGCGCAGCAGCCGGCCGGTTGGATAGTCGTTGATATAGCCGTTGCCGCCCAGGAGCTGCACGGCATCGAGCGCGAGTTGCGTCGCCTTCTCGGCGGCGTAGAGAATCGCCCCGGCGGCGTCCTTGCGCGCGGTCTCGCCACGGTCGCAGGCCTTGGCGACGGCGTACACATACGCCTTGCAGGCGTTCATGGCGGTGTACATGTCGGCGAGCTTGCCCTGCACCAGCTGGAACTCACCGATCGGCTGGCCGAACTGCTTGCGCTGGTGCACGTAGGGGATCACGACGTCCATGGCCGCCTGCATGATGCCGAGCGGCCCGGCGGCCAGCACCGCGCGCTCGTAGTCGAGCCCGCTCATCAGCACGTCGACGCCCCGGCCCACCTCGCCCAGCACGTTCTCGGCGGGCACCTCGCAATCCCCAAAGATCAGCTCGCCGGTATCGGAGCCGCGCATGCCCATCTTGTCGAGCTTCTGCGCGGTGGAGAAGCCCTTGAGGCCCTTCTCGATCAGGAACGCGGTGATGCCGCGCGGGCCTGCCGCCGGATCGGTCTTGGCGTAGACCACCAGCACGTCGGCGCAGGGGCCGTTGGTGATCCAGAACTTGGTGCCGTTGAGGATGTAGCGGTCGCCCTTCCTGTCGGCCCGGAGCTTCATGGAGACCACGTCGGAGCCGGCGCCGGCCTCCGACATGGCGAGCGCGCCGATGTGCTCGCCGGAGATCAGCTTCGGCAGGTACCGGCGCTTCTGCGCGTCGGTGCCGTTGCGGCGGAGCTGGTTGACGCACAGGGTGGAGTGCGCGCCGTATGAGAGCCCCACGGAGGCGGAGCCGCGGCTCACCTCCTCCATGGCGATGCAGTGCTCCAGGTAGCCGAGCCCCGAGCCGCCGTACTCCTCCTCCACGGTGATGCCGTGCAGGCCCAGCGCCCCGAGCTTGGGCCAGAGCTGGCGGGGGAACTCGTTGGTCCTGTCAATCTCCGCGGCAATGGGAGCGATCTCGTCGGAGGTGAAGCCGCGCACGCTGGCGCGCAGCTGGTCGGCGGTCTCGCCGAGGCCGAAATTGAGGGTCGGAAACTCGTTGGGGATCATGGCGCGCTCCCTCGTGGTGCTCCTGGCGGCTAGTGTATCATGCGTCGCATGAGCACGCCGACGACTTCGCGTCCCACCGCGGTTCCCTGGCCGCCGCTGCTGTTCGCCGCGGTGGTGGTGGGCGGCTGGGTGGCGGGCCTGCTCTATCCGCTGCGGTGGCCGGGGCTCGACGATCCGGCGGCGCGGCTCGTCGGCTATGGCCTGGGGGCAGCCGGCATCGCGCTGATGGCCTGGGCGCTCGTGACGCTGCACCGGGCGGGCACCACCTTTGAGCCACACAGGGGCGCCGACCGGCTCGTCACCGACGGGCCGTTCGCTTGGCGGCGCCATCCCATCTACATGGGGCAGGTGCTGATCTTCCTGGGGCTCGCCCAGCTGACATACAACGTCTGGTTTGCGATCCTGGCGCCCGTCTACGCGCTCGCGGTTTTCTGGCTTGCCATCCTGCCGGAGGAGCGGCATCTCGAGGAGCGCTTCGGGCAGGCGTATCTCGACTACAAGGGGCGCACGCGACGCTGGTTCTGAGGCTTGCTCTCTGGGGGAACCATGGCCAATGACGAGCGTGAGGAGGAGCGCGCATTCCTGGCGGGCCTCAAAGCCCGCACCGGGCGCGACCTCGCGGAGTGGATGGGGGCGATCACCGCCCAGGGCTTCCACGACAAGAACGAGATCATCGACTGGCTCAGAGCCCAGGGCCTCACCTTCGCCCGTGCCTCCTGGCTGGAGCGCATCCACCGCAACGGCGGCAAGCCGATCCA
>JBAPMW010001086.1:0-1895 GCA_049278815.1 Hyphomicrobiaceae bacterium | reverse complement strand
GCAAGTGGACGATCTTAGAGCAATGTGACCACGCGGCGGAGCGAAGAGCTTGATGACACCGTCCTTGAGCGGTGCGGCGCCGCTATCGCAAGCTGGCCGAAAAGGCGCGCAGCGATATCGCCATGGGCCATTCGGATCTCGGCCGAGACGACATCGCCGATTAGGTCGTGATTTGGGAGGCGCGCACTGCCAAGACCGGTCCCGCAGAGGCGTTCCGTCGTTGAGCGTCCCTTGGCGCGCGTCAGGCAAGTGTGAGCCAGCGCGCAGGAATTTCCAACGTGCAGCGGACTCCATCGGGGGCATGTACGATGTCGACCCTGCCGCCAAGCTCGTATGGTATCAGGTCTCGAATCATGCTGGTACCATAGCCTGATCTCGCTTGTGGCTGCACGGTCGGGCCGCCGGTCTCCTCCCACCAGATGCAAAACCGGCTCTGGGCGCTTTCGTTCCGGACATGGTCCCAGCGAACGGAGACACGACCATCCTCGGCCGAGAGCGCACCGTACTTTGCAGCGTTGGTAGCCAGCTCGTGGAGCACCATCGCAATTGTCTGCCCCGCCTCGGCGCTCAGTATCACGTCGGGTCCCTCAATTCGCGTAATCGCAGCCGCAGCGTAAGGTGCGAGAATTCGGTGAACGAGCTCGGCAAGGGAAAGCCCATGCCAGTGGCGAAGGCTCAGCAATTCATGGGTGGTGGCCATCGATCTGATGCGCCCTTCGAATGCCGTAACAAACTCGGGCATAGAGCTGCTGGCTTCGCGGGTACGATTGACGATAGCCGAAACGATCGCCAGCCTATTCTTGACGCGATGGTCGAGCTCGGCACTCAGCAAGCTCCTGTTCTCCTCCGATTCCTTGCGCTCCGTGACGTCCCGCATCAGGCCTTTGATACGCAGGAGGCGCCCGCTTGCGTCAAAGTCCCCTTTCCCAGCCTCCTCCAGCCACACCTGTCGGTTGTCCGGACGACGAAAGCGGAAAGTCATGGCATACGAAGGGTCGTTAGGGGAGAGTGCGCGGATTCGTGCTTCGAGCTTCGTGCGATCTTCGGAATCGACGTGGTTGAGAAAATCGCGATGTGGATGGCTAGCCATCCCCCTTCGTCCAAACCCAAGAAGATCTGTGGTCGTGTTATCCGAGTGCCTTCTACGACAAGTGAGAGTATCCAACTCGAAGGGCATTACCCGGCCGGCTGCCATTGCGTCCGCCAGCCGAGCCCTACCTACTTCTTCATTTAAGAGAGCCAACCTAAGCACCGCTTCATTGCGTCTCCTCTCAGTAAACAATGCGGTGAGGACGAGCGTGCAAAGCATCACCATCGCTACAGCGATCTGGGCGCCAGCCACGCGTTCGGTGAGGGGGATGGTCGCTTCGCCAAAATGGCCTATGCCAAATGCTGTCCCGCAGATGACCGTGATCGACCAGACAAATGCACCCGCTATTCCAAAAATGGGGAGGCACCGGGCCGTCAGCCACAACAGCAGTGGAAACACCGCTGCATCGGCGTCGAATGTGGCCCAGGAGCCGAGCGGTTGAGCTACGGAATAGATGCCGGTCAGCGTCAAGACAGTGAGAGCCCCTAGCCCCTCGATGGCCCCGGCTCCGGACGGAAGCTCACGCCACAGCTGACCGAGTCCAATCGCAAGCGGCGCAACCACCATAATTCCGATGCCATCCGCGAAGAGCCACGTGCGCGCTCCGTCCCAGAAGGGCATTGCGGGATGCATCAAGGTCACGGCCGCAGCACCTGCTAGGGCGGAGGCCGTTGCTCCGAGACCGGCGGCGGCCACAAAGCCCAAGACGTGACGCACATCGTCGAAGGCGAAGGCGCCATCAAACCACTGCTCGATCAGCCAGGCCGTTAGAACAGCCTCGCCAGCATTGCGGAAACTCTTGAAT
>JBAPMW010001085.1:0-1552 GCA_049278815.1 Hyphomicrobiaceae bacterium | reverse complement strand
GCGCCGCAGTCGCACGGGGCCCTTGCAGACGCGGGCGCTCCGGCCGGCGCGGAGGAGCGCCTGGCGGCCCCGGCGACGGCTCTTGAGGCGCGCGAGCCCGTGCCCTCGTCCTCACCGAGGAGGGCGCGCCGGCGCGCAGATGGGCGCGGCGAGGAGGGGGACCAACTGATGCTCGATGACGACATCGCCGACGGCCCCATCGGCGGCAAGACCGTGAAGCGCCTGCGCACGCTCGGGCTGGCCACGGTGCGCGACCTGCTGAAGGCCGATCCGGAGGGGCTGGCCGCGCTCATCGACGCGCGGGGCGTGACGGCGCAGTCCGTCGGCGCCTGGCAGGACCAGGCGCTGCTCATGTGCGGCGTGCCGGGCCTCAAGCCCGCGCACGCGCAATTGCTGGAAGGGGCCGGCTACCGCTCGGCCGAGGCCATCGCCGCGGCGGAGGCCGAGAAGCTGTGCGCCGACCTGATGGCCTTCGCCGCCACGCCCGCCGGCCAGCGCGTGCTGCGCAACGGGGAGGTGCCGGATATCGAGCACATCAAGGCGTGGCTGGAGGCCGCGCGGCGGGTGCAGGCGGCATGAGGGAGCTTTGCCAATACAGCCGGTAGGCGATCGGCAGGCTGGCCTGAGGGTTGGTGATGACCCCACTTCGTCATCATGGCGCAGGCGATCCTGTTCCGCGGTACCGGGCTCGACACCGTTTGGCTCCAGCCCGTAGCACTGCTGCCAATTGGAACCATCCCGTTCCTCTTCTCGCTGCGGAGCGCATCCGCGCAAGACGCACTTGTCCAGTCGCCTGTCCGAGTAGTTGCTGTTGATCGAGATCAAGGCTCGAAACCGTCGATCTGATCACCATGCGTCCTCTATGAAAGGAGTCGCCATGATCACAACAATGCAAGCTCTGGCAGTTGCATCGCTCGTGGCCGGGCTGTTGAGTGGCGGACTGGTTGCGCATGCACAGTCCGACGCTCCCGGTCGTCGCCCGCCTGCCAAGGAGGCCAAGACGGGCTTCAGCGTCCCCGAACCCATGCGGATCGAGCATGAAAAACTCCACGCCGCGCTCGCCCGCTTGACCAAAGAAAGCGGACGCACGGGCGAGGCCGCCAAGGCGGTCGCCAAGGTATTGGCGCCTCATTTCGCCAAGGAGAATGAGTACGCGTTGCCGCCCCTCAGCCTCCTGAAGCCTCTATCGCAGGGAAAGTTCGAGCCGAAGATGGCCGGAATCCTCAAACTGACCGACAAGCTCGATGCCGACATGCCCGCCATGCTCGCTGAGCATAAGGACATCGAGGCGGCGTTAAAGAAGCTTCATGACGCCGCAACGGCCGAGAAGAATGCCGCGGGCATTCAATTTGCAGAGCATCTGGCGGCACATGCGCAGGAAGAAGAGGAGTTTACCTATCCGACGGCATTGCTGATCGGAAAGTATGTGAAGCTCAAGGCTGCAGAGCGCGCGCGATAGGCTCTCGTCGAAGACCTTGCCGGCTACGCGAGGGATTGGCTCAGGGGCAGCGACCTTCCCGCGGAACCGCCAGCGGCAACGGCCGCATCGAGG
>JBAPMW010001084.1:0-8060 GCA_049278815.1 Hyphomicrobiaceae bacterium | reverse complement strand
GAGGGTGTTGACGAGATCGATCGCCTGCAGCGAGCCCGAGGTGATCAGGATCTCCTCGGCGTTGCAGGCGATGCCGGCATGGGCTGCAAGCTTGCGCGCCAGGAACTCCCGCAGCGGCCGGTACCCGAGCGGCCCACTCTCCAGGGTATAGAGCGCGAGCGTGCGGCCCTCGCGCTGGAGCACGGCGTTGGCGGCAGCGCACAGGCCCTCCACGGGCACGTGGTCCGGGTCGTTGTGCCCGCCGACGAAGTTGAACCTGGGATAGCCGGTCCACCGCGCCGCCGCCGGCGGCAGGTTGGGCGCCAGCAGCGGCGTGAGGTCGAAGGACGTGGCAGACATTGGCGCAACCCCCCAGCAGGTGTCAGACCCTCCGGGTCTGAAGGGAAACACACGCGACAGACAAGCGCCGCCCGGATTCCCCTCCCCCTTGTGGGGAGGGGTTAGGGGTGGGGGGACTCCCGACCTCGGACGTTCTGCAATCCCCCCCACCCTGTCCCTCCCCCACAAGGGGGGAGGGGACGTTGTGGCGCGCTCCGTTTCGTCTATCGAGGGTCGGTGCAGCCGGTGAGCGGCTGACACCATTCTGCAACCGGCGTTGGAGCCATGGTGTCAGACCTGGACCGGACGGTCTGACACCGCTTACGCCGCCGCCTTCTTGCGGTTTGCCTCCAGCCGGGAATCCACCAGCGCCACGCCGGCGTCGATCACCGGGTGGCTCAGGCCCTTCTGCCTGGCGATGAGCTGCACCAGCTTGTCGGCGCGCTCGATATTGGGAGCGCCGTTGTTGAGCGCCCGCGCGGCGGAGGCCGGGCGCACCAGGCTCTGGGCGGCAGCGGCATACTTCTCGAACGGCACGAGGTCGCCGGGCGAGGCCCCGAGCCTCACGCACAAGTCGTTGACGAAGTTGTAGACCGAGCGCGAGGTCTCGATGTCGCTGTGCACCGCCTCCTGGGCCGTACGCATCCCATCGGGCGTGACGCAGCGGTAGTTGCCGGCCAACAGCATGGCCCACTTGGCGAGCGGCACGAAGATGGAATCGTGCACCTTGAGCTTCACCGGCAGCTCGATCCTGCCTTCCGGCGTGTCGAATCGCGCCGCCTCCACGTCCTTCTCCAGCTGCCGCAGGATCGCCGTGCTCCCCTCGTCGTCGAACCGCGCAACCTTGAAGTTGGTCGGCAGCGTGACCATCAGCACGTTGACCTTCTCCTCGGGCGGACGGATCGCCTGGGGGTCGGGGCTGTTCAGCGTCATGCATTTGGGGTCGAACGAGTCCCACACGGTCGGGTCAGTGTAAGCCGCGCGCAGTGCGTCCGCGTCGAGGCCGGGGATGCGCTTCACGTAGGGCAGCGGCGGCATGTTCATGATCGACATGCAGGGCACGCGCGACCTGGCCACCGCATCGAGCAGCTCGCGCACACCGGCCGAGCGGTATTGCGGCTCCTGCATGCACAGGCCCACCAGGTCGTAGTCCTTGGGATTGACGCCGGCGGCGCCACCCGCCGTCACCTTGCCGGGCAGTTGCCGGGAGTCCAGCACCACGGGCTCGGAGCGGCCGCGCACCGGCAGGCGCACGCGGAAGCCCTCGGCGTTGATCAGGTCGGCCTCGGCCGGCAGGCACACCAGATGGATGGAATGCCCGCCGAACAGCAGCTTGGAGGCGAGCAGCGACCCGTAGGAAGCGCCCAGCAATAGGATGTTGTACGTCGCCATGCCCGTTCCTCCCGCGTACGCCAGGGGTGAGAGTGTCACCCGCTCGTTGTCGTGAATAGGGCCAATGCTATGCGCATGGGCGATGGCAGGCAATCGCCGGGTCGGTCAAGGATCTGAATCAAGGGCCAGGAAGTGAGCTGGGGTTCCGCCTGGGGGCATTCCCCTCTTGATGGCGGGCCCTTGGTTACCCACACTTGGAAAGGGGGAGGGTCCAACCAGAAAGGGCCATTGCATGACGACGCTGGTGGAGGTGCATTTTCACGGGATCGAAAAGAGCGACGCCGTCGAGCAGCGGGTGCGCGACAAGGTCGCCAAGCTGCAAAGCCATTTCGAGCGCATGACGAGCTGCCGCGTCGGCATCGAGGCGACGCAGCGCTCGCCGCAGAAGCCCAAGGTCTACCAGATCAAGATCGAGATCGGCATTCCGCGCTGCAAGCCCGTCGTGGTCAGCCACGACCGCGTCGGCAGCCACGCCAACGAGGAGCTGGGCCTGGCCATCCGCGACGCCTTCGAGGCGGCGCTGCGCAAGGTTGACGGCATCGCCGCCAGGGTCAGCCAGCGCGCCAAGCTCGAGCGTGGCCGCCGCCGACCGCGGCAGGTGGAGCAGAGCGCAGAGTCGTAGGGAGTGATATCGCTCCGGGGAAGTTCTGACTCTCGTGGATTGCAGGCATGCGGCCGAAATTCCGGGCGGGGATAGTGAATCGTCATTCATGATGTATGTATACGGTGCATGACAGAGCGGTGGCGGTTTGCTATAGTCCGTGGGCCTCGGAGATGGGAAGCGCGGCGATCCTGGGAGCCGCCTCCCAGCACAGGAGCCGGGGGCTGCAGTGCGAGACCTCGCCTGGTTGGTGGACAGACCATCCAAGCGCCGGTGCCGGGGTGCGGACTGCGGCGAAGCTTTCCTCCGAGCCCCCGCGCGATTGGTGGATTGGCCAGCCAAGCGTCGCGCGGCCGTCGGAGGTGGCCGGGCAGGGTGTTCCTCGCGCCCACAACCGGATACAGGTCACGGCCCAAGGGCGCGGATGGGCGCAAGCCCGGATGCCCTGCCCCTCCTCCTCGCCACCCCGAGCGGCAAGCCGCTGCGGGGCTGGACGTGTCGGTGAACCGGGCTTGGCACGCTCCCGGGGACATTTCCGACATGATCCGCCCCGGCATTCAGCGCCGATCCATCAATCGAGGAAGACGCTCAGGGATGCGATCAAAACTTTGACGGACCGGTATGACTTGGTGAAGGCCGTTGCGTGTGCGCCCACCGACGTTCGGGCGGATCTGCCGTCGTATCGTTCCAACACCGCTTCGGTCAGGCGATGCGCCGGCTTCCGGCGCTGCGCCCATCCCGGCGTCCACCTCCCGCCTTCCGTGATCGGCGTCGAGGACCAGCCTCAAACCCTGGAAACGTGCAGCGGCGGCACCCGGTCGCGCCAGGGCATGGCCGCCTCCAGCGCCATGGCGAGCTGCAGAACCACGTGATCCGCGGCGGGCTTGGCGGCGATCTGCACGCCGATGGGCACGCCCGTGGCATGCATGGCGAGCGGCAGCGATATGGCCGGCGTGCCCATGACGTTGTGCGGGATGGTGTACTGACACGGTGGCTTGAACAGCTCCTCGATCAGGTTGTGCCAGCCGACGCCCGGCTTGGAGAGGTGATAACGGCCCCACGGCTCGGCCACCCGCGCGGTTGTGGGGGACAGCCAGATGTCGTGCCTGCTGAAGAGCTGCCCGAGCCTGCGGCGCGCCACGTTCGCCGCACTGCAGGCGGCGATGAAGCGCTCCGGCGTGATCTCCCTGGCGGCCTCGTAGACCGAGAGGATCACCGGCTCCAGCGTATCGGGGCCGACCTTGTGACCGCTGCGCTTGGCGTAGCCGTCGAGGCGGGAGTCGAAGCCGAAGAAGAAGATGTCGGTGGTGGCGCGAATCATCGCCTCGCCGTCGATCTCGACCTTCGCGGTCTCGACAACGTGGCCCATGTCGGCGAGCGCCCTCCCTGCCGCCTCGACGGCGCGCGCCACATCCGGATCGACCGCGATGCCCAGGAGCTCGTCGAGCACGATGCCCACCCGGAGCCTGCCGGGCGACTTGGCGGCGAGCGTGGCATAGGGCTCGTCGGGCTTGGGGATGATGAAGGGGTCGCCCGGCTGGGGAACAGAGACACAGTCGAGCATCGCCGCCGCATCGCGCACGCTCTTGGTCTGGACGAAGTTCATCGAGTAGCCCCAGCCGCCCTCGTCCACCACGGGGGCCATGGAGACGCGCATGCGCGAGGGCTTGAGCCCCACGCCGCCGCACCAGGAGGCCGGGATGCGGATTGAGCCGCCGATGTCGGAGCCGTGCGCGATCGGCACGATGCCGGCGATCACGGCCGCCATGCCGCCGCCCGTGGAGCCGCCGGCCGAGTAGCCCTGCTTCCAGGGGTTGGAGGTATTGCCGTAGAGGGCGCCCTCGGCGGTCGCCGCCATGGAGTACTCGGGCGCCGCCGAGCGACCGAGGATGTTGACGCCGGCGGCCTTGAGCAGGTCGACGAAGCAGGTGCCGGCCTCCACCGTCATGCCTTCGCACAGGCGCGAGCCGAACTCTATTCTGCGGCCCTTCTCGTGACCGAGCACGTCCTTGATGAGAAGCGGGACGCCGCGGAACGGTCCGCTGCCGAGGCTTGTCTCGTCGAGGTCCTCGATGCGGTCCGGATAGAGCTCGACTACGGAATTTATGACGCCGTCCGCCTTCTCCTTCGCCGCAGCCGCTGTCAGCGCCAGCTCCTTGGGGGTCACCTCCTTCTGAGCCACCAGCTTGGCCAGACCCAGGGCGTCGTAGCGGGCGTACTCGCCGAGGTTCATGGGCGTGGTCCCTTCTGCTGCTCCGGCTCGCGGCGCTTGACCGACAGTACAGCAGGCCGGCACCCGATGAGCAAGCGCCGGAGCCCACCCGCGGACGCCACAACTCTGCGAGCGGCAAAGACACGTCGGATTGCGGGCTGCCGTGCCGCCACCCTCGGCCGGTTGCCGGAGCCGGGCGAGTCGTCAAACCGATCCGGCGGTCCTACGCATTCCCCCGGTCCTCCCGCCACACGCCGATCTTCTCCTGCACCGGGCGGTCGGAGAAGGAGAACAGCACGCTCTCCTCCTCGGCCTCGTGTACGACAGGCTTCCAGCTCGGCACCACGAAGATGTCCTTCGGTCCCCAGGCGAGGACCTCCTCGCCGACGCGGGTGCGGCCGCGGCCCTCGATGGCCGCGAACACGGTGGCGTCGGTGGCGCGGTAGCGGGCGCTTCTGAAGCCCTTGGGGAGGAGCTGGATGAAGGTGCCCATGGTCGGCATGGCGTGGTCGCCGGTGACGGGGTTGGTGTAGCGCATCTTGATGCCGTGGCAGGCGTCGAGCGGGCCGGCCTTGGCAAGCTGCGCCAGCGCCTCGCGCGTGCGGTCGTAGGGGTAGTTGAAGATCGGCGAGGTGGCCGAGGCGTGCCTGTGGTCCACCGGCAGCAGGTTGGCGCCGTAGCGGGCCGAGGAATCGCCCAGCGGCCTGACGATCGGCTGCTCGTCCGCGCCCAGGCGCTCCACGAACGACGCGTCGAGCGTGGCGATCAGCGGCACGTCGAGGCCGTCGAGCCAGAACATCGGCTCGTCGGAGTGGTTGCCGTGGTCGTGCCAGGCCATGCAGGGCGTGATGACGAAGTCGCCCGGCGCCATCATCGTGCGCTCGCCGTCGACCGAGGTGTGCGCGCCCTTGCCCTCCAGCACGAACCGCAGCGCCGACTGCGAGTGCCGGTGCGCCGGGGCCACCTCGCCCGGCAGGACGAGCTGCACGCCGGCATAGAGCGAGGTGGTGATCTGGGACTTGCCGCGCATGCCGGGGTTCTCCAGCACCAGCACCCGCCGCTCGGCCTCCCTGGCGGTGATCAGCTTGCCGGACTCGAGCATGGCGGCGCGGATCGTGTCGAACCGCCATAGCGCCGGCTGGCAGGCGCTTCGGGGCTCGGGCGTGATGAGGTCGCCCAGCACCGCCCACAGGGGCGCCAAGTTGTCCTTGTCGATCCTGGCGTAGAAGGCCTTGCGCTCGGGTGTCTCGGCGGGGGCTTGGTGCATCTGGCTGGCCTGCTTCCTGGGTCTCCCTGCACTCTAAGGCCGCGCGGCACGCCGGTCCATCGCCGGCCGGCGCAAGACCGCCACGCCGTAGGCGTAGGTTGGGTTAGGCCCGAAGGGCCGTAACCCAACATTGGTACCACACTTGTCCGTACGGTGTGTTGGGTTACGCGCTTCGCGCTAACCCAACCTACGTCGGCTTACTGCGTCTTGCCGTCCGGCCCGAACTGCTTGAGGTAGGAGATGAGGTCGTCGATGTCCCGGTCGTCGGGGATGCCGGCGAACACCATCTTGGTGTCGGGGATCTTGGCCTTGGGGTTCTTGATGTACTCGCGGAAGACTGCCTCATCCCAGACAATGCCGGAATTCTTGTTGGCTTCCGTATAGTTGAAGCCCTCGATCGTTCCGGCCTTTCTGCCGAACAGCCCGTTGAGAATCGGCCCTATCAGGTTCTTGGCCTTCTCGCCAACCTGATGACAGGCGCGACACTTGGCGAACACGGCCTTGCCGTTGGCGATGTCCGCGGCTGCCGCCGTGGCTGCCATCGCCGCGATCAATGCCGCGGCGCATGCAAACCTGCGCATGGGTTCTCTAGCTCCCTCCTGTCTCGCGCCCGACTGAGCCTTGCTACCCCACCGGAGCGAACGCCAGTCCCCGCTGCGCCGCTCTTGGGCCTTCTTGCGGGCTTTCTCAAGCGGTTTCTGGTGCGGCACGCGGTGCCACACGACGCGACCGCCGGTAGTCGAACGGCGGTGGCGGCGCTCCCGCCTCCCGCTCCGCCAGCGCGACCAGCTCGGCATGGCGCGAGGACTTGACGCAGGCCGGGTCCGCGGCAGCGGCGTTGCCGGTCATGGCGAAGGCCTGGCAGCGGCAGCCGCCCCAGTCGATCTCGCGCCGCTCGCAGCTCACGCACGGCTCGATCATCCAGCCGGCTCCCCGGAACCTCTCGAACGCCTGGCCGCGGAGCCAGATCTCGGCGAGCGGTTTGTCGCGCACGTTGTCGAAGGCAAGACCGGGGATGGTCTCGGCCGCATGGCAGGGCAGCACCTTGCCGGACGGCGTGACGTTGACGATTGCGCGCCCCCAGCCGCCCATGCACGGCTTCGGCCACGTGGCGTAATAGTCCGGCACCACGAAATCGATGGTGAGGATGCCCTTGAGCCGCTCCCGCGCGGCGTTGACGATGTCGATGCTGCGGTTGACCTGCGCCCGCGTGGGCATCAGCGCGGCGCGGTTCCTGAGCGCCCAGCCGTAATACTGAATGTGCGCCACCTCCAGCCGGCCGGCCCCCATGTCGACCGCGAAATCGATGATCTCGGGGAGCCGGTCGAGGTTCTGGCGATGCACCGGCGCGTTGATCGTGAGGGCAAGGCCGATCTCGCCCACCCAGCGGGCCACCTCCCGCTTCCTGGCGTGCCCGCCCTCGTAGCGGGCGATGCGGTCGGCATTGGCCGGCTCCACGTCCTGGATGGAGAGCTGGACGTGATCGAGCCCCCGCGCCGCGAGCGTTTCCAGCCGCCCCCGGCTCAGCAGCACGCCGGCAGTGATGAGGTTGGTGTAAAGGCCGACCTCGGCGGCAGTGGCGACGATCTCCTCCAGGTCGCGCCGCACCGTGGGCTCGCCGCCGGAAAGGTGGAGCTGCAGCACGCCGAGGCGCGCGGCCTGGCGCAGCACGTCCTGCCAGGCGGCGGTATCCAGCTCCGTGCCGGTGCCTTCCAGCGCCAGCGGATTGGAGCAGTAGGGGCATTGCAGCGGGCACCGGTGCGTCAGCTCGGCGAGCAGGCCGATGGGCGCCCGCTGACACGTCGCGCTCTCGCTCGGCGGCGGCGATCTGGCTTCACTCACAGGACCTGTCTCCTTGCGATCCGAACCGATGTTTTGACCTGACACGCTGACATCGATCAAGGGCGATGCGCACCCCCCAGTTGCAGGGCTGCTTCCCTGCTCCCTACTCTGGTCTCTCCGCGCGAGTTGCCGCTTGCTGTTCCGCAGAGCATTCCGCCGTGAGGAGCCGCGCTGCCGCTTGACCCCCAAGCCGCTGCCGTTCAACAAGCGCGGCTGCACTCAGGCTAGAGCACTGTCCACTGGACGTGGACTACATCAATTGCGGGTGAGGTCCCATCGCGTTTTGCCGCCCTTCCGCTTTGTTAAGGCTGACAGCACAACGACGGGGAGCCTCTGCACGCCGCCTATCTCCGCCCCCCTCTCGCCGTGCCTATAATTCGCGGTCGTTTGCAGCGACGGGACGTGGGTGGCGCCATCCGACGTTCACG
>JBAPMW010001083.1:0-6217 GCA_049278815.1 Hyphomicrobiaceae bacterium | reverse complement strand
CAGGAATGCCCTCGTCCGCCAGCGATTTCGGCGGACCGTGAGCTTGGCACGGTGCCTGCTTTATGCATCGGCTTGGTGCGGCATGCGCTGGCTTGGGCGATGAGCGAAAACCGCGGCTTGCGCCGCTAAAGGTCGGTCGGGAGGCGAAGGGACGGACGGATGAAAAAGATCGAGGCCATTATCAAGCCCTTCAAGCTCGACGAGGTGAAGGAGGCCTTGCAGGAGATCGGCCTGCAGGGCATCACCGTCATCGAGGCCAAGGGCTTCGGGCGCCAAAAGGGCCACACCGAGCTTTATCGCGGCGCCGAGTACGTGGTCGATTTCCTGCCCAAGGTGAAGATCGAGGTGGTGCTGGCCGACGAGCTGCTGCCCAAGGCGCTCGAAGCCATCCAGAAGGCTGCGAAAACTGGCCGCATTGGCGACGGCAAGATATTCATTTCAACCATCGAAGAGGCCATCCGCATCCGAACCGGCGAGACGGGGACCGACGCGATTTAGGGCACTACGCCCGCGCTGACGAGCTGAGCGCGGGTTGCAGGTTCAGGTGCAAGAGCAGGCTCAATCAAGCTCTCAATCCAGACAGGGGACAGCAATGGCAGCAGAACGACCCAAGAACGTCGGCGACGTGCTTAAGATGATGAAGGACAAGGAGGTCAAGTTCCTCGACCTTCGCTTCACCGACACCAAGGGCAAGGTGCAGCACGTCACCGCCGACGGGTCAGTGGTCGACGAGAGCATGTTCGCCGAAGGCTACCCCTTTGACGGCTCCTCGATCGCCGGCTGGAAGAGCATCGAGGCCTCCGACATGATCCTGATGCCCGATGCGACCACGGCGCACCTCGATCCGTTCTTCGCCCAGACCACCCTGGCGATCTACTGCGACACGCTGGAGCCCACCACGGGCGAGATGTACTCGCGCTGCCCGCGCTCGATCGCCAAGCGCGCCGAGGCCTACCTGAAGCAGACCGGCATCGGCGACACGGCGGTGTTCGGCCCGGAGGCGGAGTTCTTCATCTTCGACGACATCCGCTACACGGTCGATCCCTACAACACCGGCTTCAGGCTCGACAGCTCGGAGCTGCCCTCCAACAGCGGTACGAACTACGAGATGGGCAACCTCGGTCACCGTCCCCGCACCAAGGGCGGCTACTTCCCGGTGCCGCCGGTCGACAGCGCCCAGGACATCCGCTCCGAGATGCTCTCGGTGATGGCCGAGATGGGCGTGGTGGTCGAGAAGCACCACCACGAGGTGGCCTCCGCGCAGCACGAGCTGGGCATCAAGTTCCAGCCGCTGACGCAGAGCGCCGACAACATGCAGACCTACAAGTACGTGATCCACAACGTGGCCCAGGCCTATGGCAAGAGCGCGTGCTTCATGCCGAAGCCGGTCTACGGCGACAACGGCTCGGGCATGCACGTGCACCAGTCGATCTGGAAGGGCAGCACGCCCACCTTCGCCGGCAACAAGTACGCGGACCTCTCGGAGAGCTGCCTCTACTACATCGGCGGCATCCTGAAGCACGCCAAGACCATCAACGCCTTCACCAACCCGACCACCAACTCCTACAAGCGTCTGGTGCCGGGCTACGAGGCGCCGGTGCTGCTCGCCTACTCGGTGCGCAACCGCTCGGCCTCGTGCCGCATCCCCGTGGCCACCAGTCCGAAGGCCAAGCGCGTCGAGGTGCGCTTCCCCGATCCGTCGGCGAACCCGTACCTCGGCTTCGCGGCCATGCTGATGGCGGGTCTCGACGGCATCACCAACAAGATCCATCCGGGCGACGCGGTGGACAAGAACCTCTACGACCTGCCGCCGGCGGAGCTGAAGGAGATCCCCACCGTGTGCGCCAGCCTCCGTGAAGCACTCGAGTGTCTCGACAGGAACCGCGAGTTCCTGAAGAAGGGCGGCGTCTTCACCGACGACATGATCGACGCCTACATCGAGCTGCGCATGGCCGAGGTGGCGCGCTTCGAGATGACCCCGCACCCGGTCGAGTTCGATATGTACTACTCGGTGTAACGGGCGGGGCTAGGTTTGAGACTGCGAGGGCGGCGTCCGATGGGGCGCCGCTCTTTCGCTTGCGTAGGTTGCGTCAAGCGCAGCGCAGACCCAACGCAGTCAAACGCGCAACCCTCTTCGGAATTGTCTGGCCCCGCAGCTTGTGATGGGTCTTCCCAACGCTTTCGGCCGGATCGACCAACCTATTGCTGGCAGGGCTGCATCCGTGAATGTGTTGGGTCTTCGCCGACGCTCGACCCAACCTACGGCTGCGAAGGCGGCGTCCCATGAGGCACCGCCCCATTTTCGTAGACCGCTCTCGTGTAAGGAGATCAAGGCGCGCGGGCGCCCGTAGGCGCCTGGCCTGGAGTCAGGGTCGCAAGGCGACGACGCCGCGTGCAGGACAGACGAGGCATCATGAGCGGGTCCGACTACGATCCGGCAATCCTTGAGCGTGAGCTCCTCGCCAACGCCCTCGCCCAGGCGCACCCCATGCTTCGGCAATGGCGCGGCGAGGCGCTGGAGGCCGATCTGCGCGAGACGACGGCCGCGAGCGTGGGCACGCTCACGGACGAGGCCGGGGCGCAGCGGGTGGCGGAGATCATGCACCTGCTGGGGCGGCCCGCCACCAGCTACAAGGGGCGGCTCCTGGAGCTGGGCGGCGTGCGCTGCATCGCGCATATCGACTTTCCGGACCCGTCGGGCAGCTTTCCGTTCGTGAAGATCAGACAGGCAAGCGAGCCGCCCGGCGCGATCGCCGATTGGCGTCCGCTGGCGGAAGGCATTGGCCGGGCGTTCGATGAGTTCCGTCCGCGCGCGGTCTACTTCTTCCATCCGGCGCACCTGCCGCTGCGGGCGCCGGCGGCGCGCGTCCGCATGCACCTTCTGGCAGCGCCCGCGGCCAACGTGGCCGGTCGGCCCGATGCACCCGGCCTCGATCGCGTGGAGCTGCGGCGCGCGGCGGGCCTCGCCTTCTACCCGGACTACGAGGCCGCCTATGCGCAGATGCTGGAGGAGCGGCCTGACCTCAACGGCGTGATTGAGGCGGAATCCCGGGAAACGCTCGGCGAGTGTCTGGAGCAGGGCTTCCTGTTCGAGGTGCTCGCGGACGGCGCCTGGAGCGGCCTCATCGCTGCGCGGCGCGACCTGGTGGCCGGCGTGCGCGGGTTGCAGGTGGTGGAGATCGTGCTGATGCGCGCCGCCCGCGGCCAGGGCCTGGGCCCCGCGGTGCACCAGCGCTTCGCGCGCGCCGTGGCCGCCATCGATCCGGCAATCGTCCTGTTGGGCACAATCTCGGCCAAGAATGCCCCCTCGCTGCGCACCGCGCTCAAGGCCGGGCGGCTGGAGATCGGCGCCTGGCATTGGATCGACCTGCCGCAGGATATGATGTGACCAATGGGCGTCGGCGGGACCCGATCGCCGGTGCCTACGATATCCGATGTCTGAATGAAGGCGTAGCCAGACGGTCACTAGGCGGTCACTTCGGGCCTCCTGAGCGGCGCGCTATGGCGCGAAGTGGTGGCGAATTGCCGGCGAATCATGGCCTCCAGGCCAGATGAGGCACAACCTCTGAGTGTGATTCCACTTTCGCGATCTCGGAACGGTTGTGCGCGCGCCACCTGGAGAGACCCATGGCCAGAGACAATCCTTTCAGCGCAGCCTGCGGGGCCCTTGCGCTCGCCTGCGCTGTCGCTGTCACCGCTGTCAGCGCGGCGCTGCAATCCGCATGGGCCGACGGCGTGGTCGCCGGCGCCAGCTGCTGCGCCGACCTGGAGGAGCGCATCGCCGAGCTGGAGGCCACGACGGTGCGGAAAGGCAACCGACGGGTCTCGCTCGCCCTGAGCGGTTGGGTGGCGCGGTCGGTCCTCTACTGGAACGACGGAGATCGGGATGACCTCTATTCCGTCGACAACGGGCTCAGCAGCTCGCGCTTTCGTCTGTCGGGAAGCGCCAAGTTCCACTCGGTGTACACGGCGGGCTTCATGTTCGAGCTGGATATGCGCATCGGCGCCCGCTCCAACCAGGTCACGCAGATCGACGACGACGGCTTCTCCGGGGCGGGCGGCATTCTGGGCGGCGCCGCCTTGGGCGACGGCATCGGCGGCGCTGGCGACTCTGTCTTGGGCATCCGCCAGGCGAACTGGTGGCTGGAGCACGCGCACCTTGGCCGACTGACAGTGGGCCGGATGACCACCCCCACCCACGGCATCTCCACCATAGATCTGAGCAACGCCGGCGTGGTCATCACCAGCGATCCCGGCCAGTACCAGGGCGCCTTCTTGATGCGCAACGGCCTCGGCAGTCTCGGCTCCAGCTGGTCGCTGCAGTGCGGCGGGCCGGCGGGGGCAGGGCCCTACAGCAGCGACTGCTTCGAGCACAGCACGAGTCGGCGCGATGCGGTGCGCTACGATACGCCGGAGATCTGGGGGTTCAAACTGGGCGCCTCGTTCGGCGAGGATGATTTCTATGATGCGGCGGTCCGCTACGCCGGCGAGATCCACTCTTTCCGCGTGGCCGCGGGCGTCGGCTACCGCGTGTTCCGCGACCGCGAGCCCGACCTGCCGTTCCCGAGTGCCGCGGCGGCCATCGACCGATTCGCCGACACCGACCGGCGTCAATGGCTCGCCTCGGCCAGCATCATGCACGTGCCGACCGGCCTGTTCATCAGCGGCGCCTACGTCAACTACGACTTCCGCGGCATCAACGGCAACGAGAGGTTCGGCGGCGTGGCCGGTGTCGGCCCCAGCCGGCCGGACATTCCGCTCTGGTGGGTGGATGCCGGCATCCAGAAGAACTGGACCGGCTGGGGCAACACGACCTTCTACGGCGAGTGGGGCCGATTCGACGACGGCACGGTCGGGCTGCTGGCGGCCACCGCCTATCCGGGCCTCGGGCCTGGCGAGGCGGGCGTGTTCCTGGCCGACTCGGTCGTGGTCGGCAGCGACGTGACGTGGTGGGGCGCCGGCGTGGTGCAGACCATCGATGCCGCCGCCATGGACCTCTATATCGCCTACCGGCACTATGAGGCCGACGCGACGATCAGTGGCGGACCTGACAACCAGATCCCCGGCGGCCTCAACGGCATCTGGTTCATCCAGGCGGGGGCGCGCATCCAGTTCTGAGGCAGCAGCGGGAGGCCGTTGACCTCGCTGGACTTGCCGGTTGCTGGAGTTGCCCGACTTCGAGCTTCCTAGCCTGAGCAAAGTGCCGCCTTGCTATCCAACGCTTGCGCTGCGTCTCGCAGCAGGTTGCGCCGACGCCGGCTATCGAGCGAGGTGCGTGCCACTACGTCCCCTCCCCCGTCGCGCCGGAGGCGCGCCCCCAAAATGTGGGGGAGGGACAGGGTGGGGGGATTGCAGAACATCGGAGGTCGGGGTTCCCCCCACCCCTAACCCCTCCCCACAAGGGGGAGGGGGATCCGGTTGGCGCGTCCTTCCAGTACGTGCGAGGGCCTGCCGCCCCCATCCTGGAGCCGGGAGCCAACGGTCTGTCCGTTGGCGTCGTGAAGAAACTCTGCTTTAGGGCTCTTCCCGCGCGGAGAAAAAGATGCGTGAATGGCGTCGTCCTCCGACTCCGGCCCACTCCCCGGCCGGATCCGAGGCTGATGGCGGCTATTGCCCTGCGGCGCATGGATAGGAGACGCCCTTGCCCGAAACGTCCTACTCGACGCCGCTGATCGCGCTGGACGCCGTCGCGCTCGACACCGAGACCACGGGGCTCGACGCGCGCAACGCGCGCCTCATCCAGATCGCCGCGCTGCCCTTGGTGGCCGGCCGGATGCGGCTGGAGGACCGCTTTGAGCGCCTGGTCAACCCCGGCATCCCGATCCCCAAGGCCTCCACGGAGATACACGGCATCACCGATCCCATGGTCGCCAAGGCTCCGCCCTTCGGCGAGATCGCCGGCAACCTGGAGGCCTACATCGGGCGGGCGATCCTGATCGGCTATGCCATCGGCTACGATCTGGCAGTGCTGGAGCGGGAGTTCGGCCTCGCCGCCCGCGCCGTCCCGCGCTTCCGCGCCCTGGACGTGCGCACGCTGGCCCGGCTGGCCGCGCCGTCGCTGGCCGACTACAGCCTGGAGGCGCTGTGCGAGTGGCTTGAGGTCAAGATCAGCGGTCGGCACACCGCGCTCGGCGACGCCAGGGCCGCCGGCGAGGTGTTCCTCGCCCTCATCCCGCTCCTGCGCGCCAAGAGTATCCGCACGCTCGCCGAAGCCGAG
>JBAPMW010001082.1:0-2081 GCA_049278815.1 Hyphomicrobiaceae bacterium | reverse complement strand
GGTAGGGCGCGTTGGTCATGCTCTCCATGCCGCCCGCCACCACGATGTCGGACGGCCGCGCGTGCAGGGCGTCATAGGCCATCATCACGGTCTTCATGCCCGAGCCGCACATCTTGTTCACCGTCGTGCACGGCACCGAGACGGGCAAGCCGGCCCCGAGCGCGGCCTGGCGCGCCGGCGCCTGGCCCTGGCCTGCCGGCAGCACGCAGCCCATCCCAACCTCGCTCACGTCCTCGGGCTTGAGCCCGGCGCGCTCCAGGGCCGCCTTGATAGCCGCGCTGCCCAGCTGCGCCGCGGTCAACGACGCGAGCGCGCCCTGGAACCCGCCGAGGGCGGTGCGGGCCATGCCGACGATGACAATGGGGTCGCGCTCTGTGGCTGTCATGGATCGGTCTCTCGCTGCACGGCAAGCAGGCAATGGACAATGGAACAACGCCGGCGCCGGCAGGTCAACGCCAAGGCGGAGCCCTGCGAGATCAAGGCAGCGGCGCGCCCTCGGAGCCGGCCGCCTCTCCCGCAGGACTGGCCCCAAGCCCCAGGCGCCCCAGCAGAAGCGCATCGCGGTCCGGGGTGGGATTGGCCGTGGTGAGGAGGCGCGCGCCCACGAAGATCGAGTTGGCACCGGCGACGAGGCACAGGGCCTGCGCCTCGTCGCTCATGCCCTCGCGGCCGGCCGACAGACGCACCACCGACTGCGGCATGACGATGCGCGCCGCTGCAATGGTGCGCACCAGGTCGAGCACGTCGAGGCGTTCGCTGTGGCCGAGCGGCGTCCCGTCCACCCGCATCAGCATGTTGATCGGCACGCTCTCGGGATGCGCGGGCAGATTGGCGAGCTGGCACAGCAGCGAGGCGCGGTCGCGCTCGCTCTCGCCCAGGCCGACGATGCCGCCGCAGCACACGGCGATGCCGGCGTCGCGCACATGGCCCAGCGTCTCCAGGCGGTCGGCGTAGGTGCGCGAGGAGACGATCTCGCCGTAGTGCTCGGGCGAGGTGTCGAGGTTGTGGTTGTAGAAATCGAGCCCCGCAGACTTGAGCTTCGTCGCTTGGGCGCCCGTAAGCATGCCGAGCGTCATGCAGGTCTCAAGGCCCAGGTCCTTCACGGCAGCGATGGCGGGGCACAGGGCGTCGATGTCGCGGTCCTTGGGCGAGCGCCAGGCCGCTCCCATGCAGAAGCGGGTGGCGCCGTTGTCCTGGGCGCGCCGCGCCTCGGCCACGATCTCCTCCGCCGCCATCAGCTTGGTCGCCTTGACGCCGGTCTCGAAGTGGGCGCTCTGGCCGCAGTAGCCGCAGTCCTCCGGGCACCCCCCCGTCTTGATCGAGAGCAGCTGCGCCAGCTCCACCCTGGCGGGATCGAAGTGGCGGCGATGGGTGGTCTGGGCGATGTAGATCAGCTCCGGAAAGGGCAGGCGGATGAGGGCGAGGACCTCGTCCACGGTCCAGTCGTGGCGGATCGCTCCGGGCAGCGCCCTACGCGCGGCATCCCCCAGCGTCTCAAGTCCGTTTTTCATTTTCTGACCAACCTACCTTACGACCTCGATCCACGAGAGCCAACGCGAGCGCCAACGCGAGTGGCGAACCGGATACGGGCGACAGGCGTCGGGGTGAGCGTTCGCGACAGAGCCCTAGGCATATCGGATCACCAGCTTGTCCTTGCGACAGATGCTGCACCTATCCTTACGGCGATCGAAACCTCGCGCATTTGCCAGCTCACGCGTCTTATGGTTGGCGTGCTGACGCACGGAGAGCTGGAGATTTTCGGCAATGCAGTCGTCGCAGGTTGCGTGCGGCGAGCGTCTCACCACGAAGTCTTGCACGTCATCCAGAACCGTCATGGCGCCACCGAGCCTATCTGACCATCGTGATCGCAATCCCAAGATCGAGCTTGGCCCAGCTCCTGTCGGCCGTGAGGACTGGCAGCCGCTCGCGCTGGGCCAGCGCAAGACAGGCGCGATCGCCCAGCGAAAGCCCCAGCGACCGCGTCGCCGGGCGCAGCGCGCCCGTCTGACGTGCCAGCTCCTCATCGAAGGGCACGATTGCCAGCCGGTACCGATACACGATCATGTCGGCCTAGCGCTGGG
>JBAPMW010001081.1:0-11581 GCA_049278815.1 Hyphomicrobiaceae bacterium | reverse complement strand
CGTGAACGTCGGATGGCGCCACCCACGTCCCGTCGCTGCAAACGACCGCGAATTATAGGCACGGCGAGAGGGGGGCGGAGATAGGCGGCGTGCAGAGGCTCCCCGTCGTTGTGCTGTCAGCCTTAACGAAGCGTTGCACCGCAGGACGCGATAGAACGTCAGCCGTCAGCGGAAATGGCGCGATCCACGTCAAGTGGAAGGCGCCCTAGAGCGTTTGTCACTCGATTGGATCGGGTTAGGACACCGGGGTGCATGGGGTACCAGTCCGGCGCGGTGTGCACGTCGCGTGTCCCACCCACCAGCGTCATCCCGGCGCCGCGGGCGCCCGTCAGGGCGCTCGCGGGAATAGGCCGGGACCCATGCACCTCGAAACGGCTTCCACCTGGCGTTTTCAGGCCGCCCAGCAGCCGCGGAGCCGTCGTGCCGACCGTCCGATCCGAGAGCAAGCGCGCAGGTGCATGGGTCCCGGCCTGGTCCCGCTCGCCCGCTGCGCAGGCGAGCGGCGCCGGGATGACGTGGCAGGAAAGCGATCCATTTGACTGCCAAGCCGGTCGTGCAGACGGATTGTTCCGCCTCATATCGCCTGGAAAGCGCTCTAGCCAAGTGCAGCTTGCGAGCCGACCCGGCCTGCGTTCGGTCCAGTCTGGCGAGGCGTGTGCTCCCGCCTCGTCTCACCGGCCCCTGCCACGCCGGTGCGCGAACCCTCTCCGCTTGGCGGCGACGCGCTTGCCGCCGCCAGGCGTGCCGGGCGAGAGCATCTCGAAGCGGAGCGCGCCGGCACTCGGCACAGCCTCCACGAGACGCACACGCACCGTATCGCCCAGCCGGTAGACATCTCCGGTGCGGTCGCCGACAAGGGCGCGCTGGGACTCGTCGTAGCGGTAGTAGTCGTTGAGCGTCGCCGCCGGCACGAAGCCGTCGGCGCCGGTATCGTCGAGGCGCACGAACAGGCCGACGCGCGTGGTGCCGGAGATGCGGGCGCCGAACTCGGCGCCGATGCGCTCCGCCAGGTACTCGGCGATGAGGCGGTCCGTGGTCTCGCGCTCCGCCGCCATCGCCCGGCGCTCGGCATCGGAGATGGCTTGCGCGATGTCCTTCAGCTCGGCGGTCTCTGGGTCCGTCAGGCCGCCGGCGCCGAGGCCGAGGGCGCGGATGAGCGAGCGGTGCACGATCAGATCCGCGTAGCGGCGGATCGGCGAGGTGAAGTGGGCGTAGCGACCAAGGTGCAGGCCGAAGTGGCCGATGTTGTCCGCCGCGTAGACCGCCTGCGACTGGGAGCGCAGCACCACCTCGTTGACGAGGTCGGCGACGGGCAGGGCCTTGGCGCGCCGGAGCAGCCCGTTGAAGTCGCCGGCGCGCAGGTTGCCTGAGCTCGGCAGCTTCAGATCGAGGCTGTCGAGGAACTCGCGCAGGGCGACGATCTTCTCCTTCGACGGCGCATCGTGCACCCGGTAGACGACCGGCGCGCGCTTGGCCTCCAGCACCTCGGCCACCGCAACATTGGCCTGGATCATGTACTCCTCGATCAGGCGGTGGGCGGTGAGCCGCTTCGGCACGACGATGCGGTCGACGCGCCCCTCCTTGTCGAGGAGCACCTTGCGCTCCGGCAGGTCGAGATCGAGCGGCTCCCGGCGGTCGCGCGCGGCGGCCAGCGCCTCGTAGGCGCCCCACAGCGGCTGGAGGGCAGTCACGAGCAGCGGCTTGCACTTGGGGCTCGGCTTGCCGTCGATGGCGGCCTGTGCCTCCTCGTAGGCGAGCTTGGCGGCGGAGCGCATGATGCCGCGCAGCACCTCCCGGTGCTTCTTGTTGCCGTGCTTGTCGATGACGAGGCGTACAGCGAGGCACGGGCGCTCCTCGCCCTCGCGCAGCGAGCACAGGTCGTTGGAGATGCGCTCCGGCAGCATCGGCACGACGCGGTCGGGGAAGTACACGGAGTTGCCGCGCAGGCGCGCCTCGCGGTCGAGGCGCGTGCCTGGCGCCACGTAGTGCGCCACGTCGGCGATGGCGATGTGGACGATCCAGCCGCCCCCGTTCCTGGGGTCGGTGTCCGGTGCCGCATGCACGGCGTCGTCGTGGTCGCGGGCGTCGGCGGGATCAATGGTGAGGAGCGGCAGGTCCCGCAGGTCGGTGCGGCCTGCCGGCGAGGCCGCACGCAGGGTCTCGACCTCGCGCAGGACCGGCGGCGGGAACTCGTCGGGCAGCCCGTGCGCGTGCACGGCGATCAGGCTGATCTTGCGCTGGTCCCTGGGGTTGCCCAGGGTCTCGACGACCCGCGCCTGGGGTACGCCGTAGCGCCCGCCGGAGCGGGCGAGATCGAAGCGCACGAGATCGCCGTCCCTGGCCTTGCCCTCGTCGCCGGGGGCGATCGGCCATTCCTTGAGCTCCTTGCGGTCCACGGGATCGATGACGCCGCCGCCCTTTTTTCCTGAGATGGAGGGCCGCGAGCGGAAGATGCCGAGCTGCCGGCGCTTCTCCTTGGGCAGGCGCTTGATGGGCTCCGCCTCGTAGCGGTAGCCGGCGGTGTCGGTTCCATCGAGGCGCGTGAGCCGCGCCAGGACGCGGTCGCCCTCCCCCAGCGCCGGCTCGGCCCTGCGCGCGCCGCGCCAGGGCAGCACCAGCACGCGCTCGCGGGGCTCGACGCTGACCGCCTCGGCGATCAGCTCGCCCTCGTCGTCGCGGGCGACGATCTCCAGAACGGTAACGGGCGGCAACGTGCCGGGCTCCTTGAAACCCTTGCGGTTGCCCTCAAGCAGGCCCTCCTCGGTCATCTCGGCGAGCAGCTGCTTGAGCGCGACGCGGTCGCCGCCCTTGACGGAGAACGCGTGCGCGATCTCGCGCTTGCCGAGGTTCTGGCCCTGGGCCGTCTTGAGATAGTCGAGGATCGCTTGCTTGGTGGGCAATCCGCTGCGGCCGGCCGATGTCGGATTGCGCGCCACGCTGCTCGTAGCCCTATGTTGCTGTCTTTCGGCTGCGGGGCGCCTTGCCCCCGGCCGGGGGGCTTTTTGCCCCTGTGTGTGATGTATCTTTACCATTCTTTTTGGGTTTGCTCTTGGCAGGCGCGCCGTTGGCTGCCTGCTTCGGCGCAGCGGTCTCGCGCGCCGGCTTGGTTGTTGGGGATTTGCCCCTGCCGCGGCCCTTGGCCTTGGCGGGACCCTTGGCGACACGCTCGGCGATCAGCTGCACGGCCTCGTCGACCGTCAGCGCCTCGGCCGCCTTGCCGCGGGGCAGGGTGGCGTTCACGTCGCCATGCTTGACGTAGGGGCCGTAGCGCCCCGACAGAACCTGGATCTTGCCGCCCTCGGCGGGATGCTCGCCCAGCTCCTTGAGAACCGTCGCCGCTGCCCGCTGGAAGCGGCCAGTCTTGCCGGCCTTCTTCTCGGCCAGCAGGACCACGGCGCGATTGATGCCCACGGAGAAGACTTCCTCCGCCGATGGCAGGTTCGCGTAGGTCCCGTCGTGCAGGATGAACGGACCATAGCGCCCCAATCCGGCGGTGATCGGCTTGCCCGTCTCCGGGTGAGTGCCGACGGGGCGCGGCAGCGACAGGAGCTGCAGGGCGCGCTCCAGCTCGATGGTGTTGGGGTCGAAGCCGGTCGGGATCGAGGAGCGCTTCGGCTTCTCGTCCTTGGCTGCCTCGCCGAGCTGGAGGTACGGCCCGAACCGGCCGACGCGCAGGCTGACGGCGAAGCCCGACTCCGGGTCGTAGCCCAGGATCTTGCCCTCGGGCGTCGACGCCTCGGCGTCGGTGCCGTTGTTGGCCGCCGAGAGCTGGCGCGTGTAGCGGCAGTCGGGATAGCGCGAGCAGCCGATGAAGGCGCCGAACTTGCCGCTCACCTTGAGGCTGAGCCGCCCCTCGCCGCAGACGGGGCACTGGCGCGGGTCACCACCGTCGTCCTTCGGCGGGAAGATGTGCGGCCCCAGGATTTCGTTGAGCGCCTCCAGCACGTCGCCGACGCGCAGGTCCTTGATGCTCTCCACGGCGCCGATGAAGTCGCGCCAGAAGTCGCGCAGTACGGTCTTGTACTCGAGCTTGCCGTCGGAGATGAGGTCGAGCTTCTCCTCCAGGTCGGCGGTGAAGTCGTACTCCACGTAGCGCTTGAAGAAGCTCTCCAGGAAGGCCGTGACCAGCCGGCCCTTGTCCTGGGGGACCATGCGCTTGCGGTCGATCGTGACGTAGTCGCGGTCCTCCAGCACAGCCAGCGTGGAGGCGTAGGTGGAGGGCCGGCCGATACCGAGCTCCTCCATGCGCTTGACCAGCGTGGCCTCGGTGTAGCGCGGGGGCGGCTCGGTGAAGTGCTGCTTGGCCTCGATGCCGCGGTCCTTCAGCGCGTCGCCCTGGGCCAGCGGCGGCAGACGGCGGCTGTCGTCATCCTCGGCCGCGCCATCGGCCTTGCCGTTCTTGGTCAGACTCTGGGCGGGGCGGTCGTCGCGGCCCTCCTCGTAGAGGCGCATGAAGCCGTCGAACATCATGACCGAGCCGGTGGCGCGCAGGCCGTAGGTCTTGCCGTCGCGGCCCGGCACCTCGATCTCGGCGGTGGTCTGCTCCAGCTCGGCGGAGGCCATCTGGCTCGCCACGGCGCGTTTCCAGATCAGCTCGTAGAGGCGCGCCTGGTCGCGCTCCAGATAGCGCACCACCTCGTCGGGCTTGCGCCGCGCGTCGGTGGGCCGGATCGCCTCGTGCGCCTCCTGGGCGTTCTTGGCCTTTGCCTTGTACTCGCGGATGAAGGTCGGCAGGTAGCGCTTGGAGTAGTCATGCTCGATCAGCCCACGAATGGCGCCGATGGCCTCCGGGATGATCGTTACGCCGTCGGTCCGCATGTAGGTGATGAGGCCGGTCACCTCGCCGTCGATCTCCACGCCCTCGTAGAGGCGTTGGGCGAGATTCATGGTCTGCTTGGCCGAGTAGCCGAGCTTGCGCGAGGCCTCCTGCTGCAGCGTGGAGGTGGTGAACGGCGCGGCCGGGTTGCGCCGCACCGCCTTCTTCTCCACCGAGGTGACCCGGAATGCGCCGCCCTCGATGGCCACCTTGATGGCGTGTGCCGACGCCCCGTCCTCGATTTCGAGCCGGTCGACCCTCTTGCCGGCGATGGCCGCGAGACGGGCGGTGAACGTTTCGCCCTTGAGCGTCGCGAGCAGGGCCTCGATCGACCAGTATTCCTGGGTCTTGAAGGCCTCAATCTCGGCCTCGCGGTCGCAGACGAGTCGAAGCGCCACCGACTGCACCCGGCCGGCCGAGCGCGCACCCGGCAGCTTGCGCCACAGCACGGGCGAGAGCGTGAAGCCGACGAGGTAGTCCAGCGCGCGCCTTGCGAGATACGACTCAACCAGCGGGTCGTCGATGGCGCGCGGCTGCTTGAACGCGTCCAGAACCGACTGCTTGGTGACGGCGTTGAAGGTCACGCGCTCGACGGGCAGCCCCTTCTTCAGGGCCTTGCGATCCTCGAGAATCCTCAAGATGTGCCAGGAGATGGCCTCGCCCTCGCGGTCCGGGTCGGTGGCCAGGATCAGCTTGTCGGCGGTCCTGACGGCCGCGGCGATCTCCTTCATGATCCTCTGGGACTTGCCGTCGACATCCCAGTGCATGTGGAAGTCGTTGTCGGGCTCCACCGAGCCATCCTTGGACGGCAGGTCGCGCACATGGCCGTAGGAGGCCAGCACCTTGTACTTGGAGCCCAAGTACTTGTTGATGGTCTTGGCCTTGGCTGCGGATTCGACGATGACGACGTTCATGAATGCCTTTTTTCGCGCCCCCGGCCGGTGGCTTGACCGGCGCCCAGGGAGCGGCTCATGCGTGTTTTGCGGCTTTTACCTTGCCCTCCGGCGGCCGTGAACATGGTGGACGATTGCGGCGGTGTCAAACTGCACCCTCGGCTTGGCCTCCGCTCAGCGGCCATTCTTCCGGCACTTGGGGATGCGCTGTCGCCGGCGAACCGGCCGCGACGGTCGCGCTTTGATTTTCCTCCCAACGGCGCTGGGCTACGGCGAGGACACCATGCTACCGAGAAGGGGATTAACTACACAATAACCATCACTCTTTGATTGTCCACTGAAAAGTGCGATATCGGCATTTGCGGCTGGCCGGCGATCCGATCACAGGAGGCACGCTGCGCCGGTGCGGAGGTGGCACAGGCATCGGGCGGAACGTATGGCGGCCGTAACGGAGGGCGCCGGAGGCGATGGACTGGTTGCTCAGGGAGGTGGTGGCGCTGGGGGGGCCGGCGTATTTCTTTCTCCAACTCATCATGGCGGTCCGCTATCGCGGTGGCTGGCGGCTTGCGGCGTTGGCGCCGCTGCTTTTCATGGTGCCATTGGCCATTGAGGCCGGGCTCGCGTACGCGGCCGGCGTGCCGGGGTGGCCGACGCTGCTCGTCGGCATTTCCCCGGTGGTCTGCCTGTACCTGCTGCTGCTGGCCGTCTTGAAGGGCTGGGCGGGGTCGCGCGACACCCGCGGTTGGCGGTAGCATTGCAGACGTGCATACCTTAGCCGCAACTTAGCTGTGGCTCGCCACCGGGTTGCGCGCTCAGATCCTATTGCAATCGCACAGCAACGGTCCTATCTCAGCGCTCGGAATCGAGGAGTCGGGCGCGTCCGCGACCCGAGGCGCGGCACACGGCATTCCGAGCAGCATTCCAAACGGGCTCCCACAAGGCATCATGATCGGCTCAGGCTTGGCGACGTCGCCGGCAGCGGCGTGGCTGGAAGGACAGGCATGAAAGGATTCAAGGAGAAGACGTTTTCCGACCGCCTCCAAGAGGCGGCCGACGCGCGCAAGGCGATGCTGGAGCGATTCCGCTCCAAGCCCAGCGCCGACGATCCCGATGTGCAGAAGCGCCGCGAGGAGCGTCTGCGCATCGCCCAGGCCCGCGAGGAGCGGGCTGCGGCCCGCAAGGCCGAGAAGGAGGTCGAGGCCCGCGCCCGCGCCGAGCAGGAGGCCATCGAGCGGGCCGAGCGCGAGGCGCGCGAGCGCAAGGAGGCCATCGAGAAGCTGATCCGCGACTCGGCCGACGCCGCCGAGCGCAAGTCCGCGCGCGACGCCCGCTACGCCGCCCGCAAGGCCCGGCAGGCTAAGAAGCGGTGAAAAAGTTCGGGTGTCGGGTGTCGGAAGTCGGGCTTCGCTAGCCGCTGCTTCGCGGCGCCCGAAGCCCGACACCGAAACCTCATTCCCCTTGTGCATTGCGCGCATAACAGCTAGACACCCGCTCATCACACACGCGGACCGATAGCGCCACGCGGACTACAAAACCGCAGAAGCGCTCCGGTGGACCGGCTTGCCGGTCTCATGCGTCCGCGGAGGATCAACCGGAAAAAGCAGGACTCACATGCTTCCCACGTACAATATGCGCCAGCTCCTCGAGGCTGGCGTCCACTTCGGCCATCAGAACCATCGCTGGAATCCGAAGATGGCGCCGTTCATCTTCGGCGCCCGCAACAACATCCACATCATCGATCTGGCCCAGACGGTGCCGCTGCTGCACCAGGCGCTGGTGAAGGTGAGCGACGTGGTGGCCCAGCGCGGCCGCGTGCTGTTCGTCGGCACCAAGCGGCAGGCCTCCGACGGCATCGCCGAGGCGGCCAAGCGCTCGGCCCAGTACTACATTAATCACCGCTGGCTCGGTGGCACGCTGACCAACTGGAAGACCATCTCCCAGTCGATCCGCCGCCTGAAGCAGCTCGACGAAATGCTGACCGGTGAGGCAAGGGGGCGCACCAAGAAGGAGATCCTCCAGCTCACGCGCTCCCGCAACACCCTCAACAAGTCGCTGGGCGGCATCAAGGACATGGGCGGCCTGCCCGACCTCCTGTTCGTGATCGACACCAACAAGGAGGAGATCGCCATCGCCGAGGCCAAGCGGCTCGGCATCCCCATCGTTGCCGTCGTCGACACCAACTGCGATCCCGACGGCATCGACTTCCCGATCCCGGGCAACGACGACGCCGGCCGCGCCATCACGCTCTATTGCGACCTCGTCGCCCGCGCAGCCATCGACGGCATCGAGCGCGGCCAGGTGCAGGCGGGCGTGGACATCGGTGCCTCGGAGACGCCGCCTGAGGAGCAGGTGGCTCTGCCGACCTTCAAGGGCATCGAGGCGTCGCGCGGCGATCCCGACGACCTGAAGCGCCTGCCTAACGTCGACAACAAGCTGGAGCAGCGCCTCAACGATCTTGGCGTGTACCACTACTGGCAGATCGCCGACCTGGAGCCGGACATGGCGGAGGCGCTCGACCGTGCCCTCAGGCTCAAGGGGCGGGTTACGCGCGAGGAATGGATTGGCGCGGCCAAGAAGTTGGTCGAGTCGAAGGCCGTCTGAGGCAGGCCGGGCTTCCCGGCGGCGGCAGGAGAATGAGGACAGCTATGGCGGAAATTACGGCCAGCCTGGTCAAGGTGCTGCGTGACAAGACCGGCGCGGGAATGATGGACTGCAAGGCTGCCCTGACGGAGACCGAGGGCGACATCGAGCAGGCCATCGACTGGCTGCGCAAGAAGGGCCTGTCGAAGGCTGCCAAGAAGGCCGACCGCGTGGCTGCGGATGGCCTGATCGGCGTCACCGTGAAGGGCGCGACCGGCGCGGTGGTGGAGGTCAACTCCGAGACCGACTTCGTCGCCCGCAACGCCCAGTTCCAGGAGCTGGTGAGCACCATCAGCTCGCTGGCGCCGAAGGCAAAGGGCGACCTCGCCAAGCTGCTGGCCACGCCCTACCCCGGCAAGGGCGCCTCGGTGGACGAGCACCTCAAGGCGATGATCGCCACCATCGGCGAGAACATGAGTCTGCGCCGCGCGGCGGCGCTGTCGGTGGCCGACGGCGTTGTGGCCGACTACGTTCACAACAAGGCCGCCGACGGCCTCGGCAAGATCGGCGTGCTGGTAGCGCTGGAGAGCAAGGGCGACAAGGCTGCGCTGACTGCGCTCGGCCGCCAGATCGCCATGCACATCGCCGCGGCGATCCCGGCGGCCGTCAGCGCCGACCAGCTCGACCCGGCCCTGATCGAGCGAGAGCGCGCCGTCTACACCGAGCAGGCCAAGGCCTCGGGCAAGTCGGCCGAGATCGCCGCCAAGATGGTGGAGGGCCGCCTGCGCAAGGAGTTCTTCCAGCAGGTTGTGCTGCTCCAGCAGATCTTTCTGGGTGCCGGCGGCGACGGCAAGGCCACCGTGGAGCAGGTGCTCAAGGGCGCCGAGAAGCAGGCGGGCGCGCCCATCACGATCGCCGGCTTCGTGCGCTATGCCCTCGGCGAGGGTATCGACAAGCCGGCCGCCAACTAGCTAGGCTGGGTGCCGCGGCCAGGCGAGACGAAGCGCCCATGCGCGTCTGGCTCACGGCCCCGCAGTCATGAGCGCAAGCGCCCCGCGCGCGGTTTGCCTCTGTGAAGGCCTTCGCTGAGGCAGACATGGCGAGCCGCGGGCGGACATGGGAAAATCCGCAGGCATGAGCACCCCGGCACACGGCTTCCGCTACCGGCGACTGCTGCTCAAGCTGTCCGGCGAGGCCCTGATGGGCAGGAACGGCTATGGCATCGATGTCGATGTCGTCATGCGCCTGTGCCGGGAGATGAAGGAGGCCACCGAGGCCGGCGCCGAGCTGGCCGTGGTGGTCGGCGGCGGCAACATCTTCCGCGGGCTGGCCGGCGCCGCCAAGGGCATGGACCGGGCCACGGCCGACTATATGGGCATGCTGGCGACCGTCATGAACGCGCTCGCCCTGCACAGCGGCCTGGAACGGCTGGAGGTGCCCGCGCGGGTGCTCTCCGCCATCCCCATGCCCACGGTGTGCGAGTCGTTCGTCCGGTCCAGGGCGCTGCACCACCTGGAGCGCAGGCGCATTGTGATCTTCGCGGCCGGCACCGGCAACCCCTACTTCACGACCGATACCACCGCGGCGTTGCGGGCCGTGGAGATGGGCTGCGACGCGCTGGCCAAGGCCACCCAGGTCGACGGCGTCTATTCGGACGATCCCAAGCGCAATCCTGAAGCGGCGCGCTATGATCGGCTGACCTACGGCGAGGTGCTGACCAAGGACCTGCGAGTCATGGACGGCGCCGCCATCGCCCTTGCTCGCGACAACGCTTTGCCGATCGTGGTATTCTCCATTCAGGAGCCCGGCAATCTGTTGAAAGTCTTGCGGGGCGAGGCTCGGGCCACGGTCATCGAGAGCCGGTCGTAAGCGCGAGCCGCGAGAGGCAGGGTCGAAAGGCAGGCGCCGGGCGGCCGTCGTCGAGGCCGGCAATGCCGTCCGGCATGCGTCAGGTGAAGGGGAAGGTCCCATGGCCGCTGACAAGTTCGATTTGAAGGATCTCGATCGCCGCATGCATGCCGCAGTCGACTCGCTCAAGAAGGACCTGAGCGGGCTGCGCACCGGGCGCGCCAGCGTCCACCTCCTGGACGGCGTGGTCGTCAACGTCTACGGCGCGCGCATGCCCATCAACCAGGTCGGCACCGTCTCCACCCCCGATGCGCGCACCATCTCGGTGCAGGTGTGGGACAAGGCGCAGGTTGGGGCGGTGGACAAGGCGATCCGCGAGGCTAACCTGGGGCTCAACCCCATCGTCGAGGGCGTGCTGTTGAGGATGCCCATCCCCGCCCTCAACGCCGAGCGGCGCCAGGAGCTGGTCAAGGTCGCCCACAAGTACACGGAGCAGGCGCGCGTGGCGGTGCGCAACATCCGGCGCGAGGGCATGGACCTTCTCAAGAGGCTCGACAAGGATGGCCAGATCGGCGAGGACGAGCACCACAAGAGCTCGGCCAAGGTGCAGGAGCTGACAGACCGACTCATCAAGGAGGTCGATCAGATTCTGACCGCCAAGGAGGCGGAGATCAAGCAGGTATGACGACGACGGGGGCCCGCCCCAGGCCGCGCTTGCGCGCGCCCGGCCGGCTGAAGCGGGCAGAGATCGAACGCGGATGAACGAGCACGACGACGCGGGGAGCGAGAGCGGCTGGGCGGCACGCTTGGGCGGCGACTTCGCCGTCCGCCTCCTTTCCGGCTTGGCCATGGTTGCCGTTGTGGCGCTCTTCACCTTCTCCGGCCCAATCCCGTTCGCAGCTCTGGCGGTGGTCGTCTCCCTGGTTATCGCCTGGGAGTGGGCGCGCCTTGTCCACGGGCCGGACGCCGGCCTCGTCATGCTGGTTCAGCTTGGCGCCGTGGCGGCTGCGGGCCTGCTGGCGGCGTCCATCTCGCCCGGACTGGGGCTGCTCGCCTTGTGCATCGGCGCCATCCTGGCCCTCGTTCTGAGCCTCGACCGCAACAGCCTGCTCGCCGCGCTGGGGGTGCTCTATGCCGGTCTGCCGGCGGTTTCCCTCATCTGGCTGCGCTCCGACGATCCTTTCGGCCTGCGCGCCGTGATCTTCCTGATCCTCATCGTCGCCATCGCCGACACGGCGGCGTTCCTGAGCGGACGCCTCTTGGGTGGGCCGCTGCTCTGGCCCAGGGTCTCGCCGAAGAAGACCTGGTCGGGGCTCCTGGGGGCACTGGTGGCGGCCGCGGTGGTCGGCGCCGTGTTCTGGGCGGTCGTTCCGGGCGGGTCGCCCCTCCGCCTTGCCGCCGCCGGCGCTGTGCTGGCCGCGGTGGCGCAGGCGGGGGACCTCGC
>JBAPMW010001080.1:0-4412 GCA_049278815.1 Hyphomicrobiaceae bacterium | reverse complement strand
GCTCCGAGCACGGCGGCACGCTGGCGGCGTTCGGGACGGGCGGCGATGACCTTCGATCCGAGGGGAGCCTGCGAGGGTCGCGCAACCAGGCGTCGACCACACTTGTATTCGGTTGGACCCTTGAGGGATCCGGACCATGAAGCAGGGATACGCTTCGCATGCAAGGCTCCGAGGCGGCGGGTCCATTCTGGTCGCGGCACGTAAGGCCAAGGCCGGGCGCGGATTGCCGCCACCTCGGATCGGTCATCGACGGCCCAAAAGCAGCCGGGGCGTCGAAAGGCTTATCTCGGGTGGTGTTGGGTCTCCTTCGGGTGAGCTCAGGCGGCAGGCCGCAGCGCCAGGCCGTCCGGCACCTCGCCGGTCGTGGCCAGCCGCCACAGCGCGATCAGCAGCTTGCGCGCCAGCGCCACGATCAGGCTCTTCCTCTGCGCCGGGGTGGCGCCCGCGGTGCGCGCCCGGTACCACTGGACAAGGGCGCTCTGCTTCTGGAACATCAGGAAGCGCCAGGCGAGCTGGATCATTCCACGGCGCACGCGCGCGTTGCCGGCTCGGCTGAGCCCCTTCTCGCGCCGCTTGCTGCCGCTCTCGTCGGGCGAGCCCGTAAGCCCAACGTAGCGGCCGACGGCACGCCGGTCGCGCAGAATGCGCGACAGCACCTCGCGCACCAGCATGTCGGCCGTCTCGATGCCGATGCCGATCACGCGCGCCAGCAGCTGCACCATCGCATCCGGGCCGGTCTTGGGCGCGCGCTTCAGGCTTTCCACACGCGCCTTCTCGATCGCCGCGATGTGCTCGCGCACCACCGCCAGCCGCGCCAGGTCGCGCTTGATCTCCGCCAGGGTATTGGCCGGCAGCGGGCCGCCCTCCGCGGTCTTAAGCTTCTCCAGGTTCTGGGCCGCCTTGCGCAGCATCGGGTGGAAGCCGGCGATGCCGAAGCGGACCAGCGCGCCCTTGATGCGGTTGGTGATGCGCGCCCGCTCGCCGATCAGCGTCCCCCGCTCACGGCTCGGCCGCCGGGCATCCTCCTCCTCCAGGCTCGGGATCGCCACCATCGAGCAATGCCCGCGCTCGCCGCGCAGCCAGCCCAGCAGGACGCGCAGCAGCATCGCCGCGTCGAGGCGGTCGGTCTTGGCGCGCTTCCTCTCGCGCGAGACCGCCACCGACGCCGGATGGATGACATAGGCCTCGATGCCGCGCTCCTTGAGCCAGCGCGCCAGCCAGAAGCCGTCCCGCCCCGCCTCGTAGGCCAGCACCACCCGCTCGATCTTGCGGCCTTTGCGCTCCGCCTCGCCGCGCCAGCGCGTGAGGAGCTTCAGCAATGCCGGGGCATCCGCGTCGAGCTTCTTCAGCGGATGGCGCTCCACGCCCGGAACTCCCGCGGCGACGAGCCACTTCTTGGAGCTCAACTCGACAACGGCGATCAGCGTTGTATCCTGATCGAGGGCGGCGAGAGAACGGCTGAGATCGTCTACCTTGGCCATGGGGCACCTTCATCGGTTCACACTCACAAGCGACGAAGATGCCACACCTCGCCGCCTGCGCCCCATAGCTTCTGGACCCGCTCGCCCGCTGCGCAGGCGAGCGGCGCCGGGATGACTTAAAGAGGAGAGCGATTTCCTCGACCGCCAAGCCGGTCGTGCAGATGGGTTGTTCGCCCCATATCACCCGGAAAGCGCTCTAAGATGCAAGGGACCTCCGCAATGGCTTTGCCGTTTCGCTATTATCTGCGGGTGCGCTACCAGGACGGCGACGCGCAGCACGTGGTGTTCAACTCCCGCTACAGCGAGTATGCGGACATTGTCTCCGTCGAGTTCATGCGTGCGGCGCTGCCAAGGCCGACCGATTGGTTCGACGGGACGTTCGAGATCCAGTCCGTGCGCCAGGTGATCGAATGGAGGGCGCCGGCGCGCATCGACGACGTCCTGGAGATCTCGACGTGGGTGAGCCGCATCGGCACCACCTCGTTCACGCTCTCCACCGAGATGCGGCGCGCGGGCGAGACGCCGGTGCTGGCAACGACGGAGACCACCTACGTCCACGTCGACCACCAGACTTTCGCCAAGCGCCCCATCGCCCCCGACATGCGCGCCGCCCTGGAGCAGGGCGCCCGCGGCAAGGCCACGGATCATGCGGGCTACCTGCGTGCTGGCCCGCCGGGTGTGGCGAAGGGCTAGGGCCGGGGGGATGGGCGCTCCAACCCCATGCGCCGATCCTTGGATGAGCCGACGTGAGCCTAGCGGAGGTTGACACGCGCCCCCACTTCCACAATGGTGCGTGCCATCCAGACGGCCCGTGGGAACGAGCCGCCGCCCTGCACATGGTCCGCCGGTCCTGCCGGAGGATCGGGAGGCACGGGAGGTGAACGTCCGCCAGCGCTTTGCGCCCGCGGGTGCGATTGGCGATTCCCGCACCGAGGCGTCATTCCCGCGCAGGCGGGAACCCAGGACACCTCTCCGCAAGGGGCTGGGTGGCCTTGGGAGGCTCGCTGGGATGGGGTTCCGGTAAGCTGAGGCCGATCCCCATCTGGTAAGGTGCACTGGGTCCCCGCCTTCGCGGGGATGACGTCGAGTTTGGGATTACGCGCGGAGCGAGACCCGCGCCGATGAGGCCTTGATGTTTCAGTCCCTGTCCGATCGCCTTTCCGGCATCCTTGACAAGCTTACCCGCCGCGGCGCGCTGACCGAGAGCGACGTGGCGGAGGCCATGCGCGAGGTGCGGCGCGCGTTGCTGGAAGCCGACGTGGCGCTGGAGGTGGTGCGGTCGTTCACGGACAAGGTGCGGGCCAAGGCCGTCGGCCAGGAGGTGGTGAAGTCGATCACCCCCGGCCAGATGGTGGTCAAGGTCGTGCACGACGAGCTGGTCGAGATGCTGGGGTCGGACGCCCAGCCCATCGACCTTGGCGCCCAGCCGCCGGTGCCGATCATGCTGGTCGGCCTGCAGGGCTCGGGCAAGACCACCACCTGCGCCAAGATCGGCTACCGGCTCACCCAGCGGGACAAGAAGAAGGTGCTGATGGCCTCGCTGGATACGCGCAGACCGGCGGCCCAGGAGCAGCTCAGGGTGCTGGGCGAGCAGGCCGGGGTGGATACGCTGCCCATCGTCCCCGGCCAGACGCCGCAGCAGATCACGGGGCGCGCCATCCAGGCCGCCAAGCTCGCCGGCTACGACGTGGTGTTGCTCGACACTGCCGGCCGCATCCACATTGACGAGGAGCTGATGGAGGAGGCGGTGGACGTGCGCAATATCGCGCACCCGCACGAGACGCTCCTCGTCGCCGACAGCCTCACCGGCCAGGACGCCGTGCGGCTCGCGCGCAGCTTCGACGAGCGGGTCGGCATCACCGGCATCGTGCTCACCCGCGTAGACGGCGACGGGCGCGGCGGTGCGGCGCTGTCCATGCGCGCCGTCACCGGCAAGCCCATCAAGCTGCTCGGCGTCGGCGAGAAGTGGGACGCGCTGGAGGACTTCCACCCGCAGCGCATTGCGGGGCGCATCCTGGGCATGGGCGACGTGGTGAGCCTGGTCGAGAAGGCCGCCCAGACCCTCGACATGGAGAAGGCCCAGGCCATCGCGCAGAAGATGCGCAAGGGCGCCTTCGACCTGGAGGACCTCTCCGATCAGCTCAAGCAGATGGAGAAGATCGGCGGCATGTCGGGCATGATGGGCATGATGCCGGGCATCGGCAAGGTCAAGAAGCAGCTCGACGCCGCCAACCTCGACGACAAGGTCCTCAAGCGCCAGCGCGCCATCATCTCGTCGATGACACCCAGGGAGCGGCGCAATCCCAAAGTCCTCGACGGCAAGCGCAAGCGCCGCATCGCCGCCGGCTCCGGCACCAGGCCCGAGGACGTGAACAAGCTCCTCAAGATGCACCGCCAGATGTCGGACATGATGAAGTCCATGGGCAAGCGCGGCGGCATCATGCAGCGCCTGATGGGCGGCGGGGGCGGAGCGGCGCCGAGCGAGGCCGAGATGGAGCGCATGCGCTCCGAGCTCGGCCGCCTCGATCCCAAGGCGCTGGAGGCGCTGCCCAAGGACCTCAAGGAGCAGCTTCCGAAAGGCCTGCCGGCGCCGGGCGGCGGCGCCGGCCGTCCCTTGCCGAGGCTGCCGGGCCTGCCAGGGTTGGGCGGGCCCATGCCGCCCCGGTTCCCCGGTCTGCCGGGGCTGCCCGGATTGCCGGGGAAGAAGAAGTAGCCATGCTGCCCCTCCCCATACCGGAGCTGGACACGGAACGGCTGCGCCTGCGCGGCTGGCGCGCGGAGGATCACGCGCCGTTTGCGGAATACTGCGCCGACGCGACGACGGAGCGGTTCCTCGGCGGGCCCGGCAACCCTGCCGACGCCTGGCGGCGCATCGCCGCCCAGGTCGGGCATTGGGTGCTGCGCGGCTACGGCGCCTGGGCGCTGGAGGAG
>JBAPMW010001079.1:0-6319 GCA_049278815.1 Hyphomicrobiaceae bacterium | reverse complement strand
GCCGCGGCCTCATTGAGAAGAAGTCCATGCCCATCCGTATCCGCACGCACCCCGGCGAGGTGCTGCGCGAGGAGTATCTCAAGCCACTCGGGTTGAGCGCCCGCGCCCTGGCCGAGGCCATTGGCGTGCCGTCTAACCGGCTGAGCGAGATCGTGCGCGAGCGCCGCGGCGTGACGGCCGACACAGCACTGCGGCTGGGCCGGTACTTCAGCACTGATGCGCTGTTCTGGATCAACCTGCAGGTTGCACACGACCTCTCCAAGGCTGAGGCGGAGACCGACTATTCGAGGATTCCAACGCGAGCGGCGTAGAGTCGGTGGCCCGGCAGGAGCCAGTTCAGTGCCCCGCATCACCCTCTCCTTCGACAACGGCCCGATCCGGAGGTGACGCCACAGGTGCCCGGCGTGCTGGCCACGGCGGACCTCAGGGCGTCGCTCTCCGTGCCGGGCGGCAAGCTTCGCGACTCGGCGCCCAGGGCCGCCGCCGAGCGGGCGCGGGATCGGCCCCGACAGATGACGCCCAGGGGCCGCGCGGACCTGCCGCCTCAGCAATTGCCGCCATGGCAACTGGTAATTGCACGGATGCTTGCTGCGTGCGTTTCTGTGGAATGAAGCACCCCACGATCGCTCAATGTCGGAAGTGGAGTAGACGACGATGCTGCGGCTGCTCAGCGCTGCCCCACAGGCGGATTTTGCCGATCTCCAGGCAAGCTTCATGTCCTACGCCGGTGGCGTCGAGAGGCTGTCGTCGCCGACCGAGGTCCTGAACGAGCTGCACGCAATCACGATGAACGGCCTGTCGCTCTCCGTTCTTGGCGCGGTGCGGATGCCCATGAAGTCCGAGAACTGGGATTCGTTGGAGATCGGAAGGTCCGCGTTCCTGCACGAGGATGTCCCCAAGGGGTGGTGGGAGGAGCACAGCGCTCTCGCTCGTGGCAAGTTCCGTCCCGTCCTGTCTCTGGCGTCGTCGGGCATGGCGGCACTCACTTGGACTGAGGTGAGGCGCATGGTGCAACCGATCGGCGTGGACCTGTGGAGCAACGATCTGGCGCTGAAGCATGGCATGCGGGACGGCCTGACTTGCCCTGTCGGGGGGCGCTGGGTCATCGCCTTCTGGTCGCGCAAAGTCCTCTCCAACCTGCTCACGCAGCCAGCGCGGATCATGATCGTTGCCGCCGCCAGCTTCGCAGCCTTGCGCCTTGAGCAGCTTGCCGGTCCCGATCCCAAGCGGATCGACGCGCGCTGCCGTCTGACCCCGAGGGAGCTGGCTGTCCTGCGCCTGGTATCGATGGGGGCTCAGTCGGCCGAGGTGGCCCGGGCGCTCGAGCTCGGCGAGGAGACGGTTCGCACCCACCTGAAAAAGGCGCAGGCCAAGCTCGGCGTCCGCAGTCGAACTCAAGCCGTCGCCGAGGCGCTGCGGCAGTGCCTGATACCGTGAGGGGCTAAGGAGGCTTCACGCCGCTGCAGCCTGCCGTCGAGCCTCGGTCCCCCGCCCCCTCGACAGCCAAGACAACTCTGCTCTCACCGCGGCGAGGCCACCGCGCTGGACGCCGACACGCCGAGCCGGCGCAGGCCGTCGATGGCGGCCTGCGTTGACGGCTTGAGGGCGAGCGCGCGGCGGTAGTCGGCGATGGCGTCGGCGGTGCGGCCGAGGCTCTCGTAGACGAGGCCGCGTGTAACCATGAAGCCGGCCTCGATCGGCTCCAGGCTGACAGCGCGGTCGGCATCGGGCAGGGCAAGCTCTGCCTGCTGCAGCTTGAGATAGCTGCGGGCGCGCGCGCCGAAGGCTTGCGCGTCCCTGGGATTGATCTCGATCGCCTGGCTCAGATCGTCGACAGCCTTATCGTGCTGTCCGTTGCGCTCGTGGCCCAAACCGCGATTGTAATAGGCTTTCGCCCAGCCCGGATCGATCTGGATGACCTTGGTCGCATCGGCGATGGCACGATCGACGTCGTCCAGGCTCAGATAGGCGCTGCTGCGGTTGAAGTAGGCCGCCGCATCCCTCGAAAACTGCTGGATGCGCGTCGTACAGCCTCGGATGCGTCGGTCGATATCCTGCGTCTGCTCGCAATCCTCCAGCGGCCCGGCGTACGCGGGCGTCAGCAACGCCAGGAGCCCCATGAGGATGACGCTGATCCACATCGGCATGCCACTGCCCTCCCATGGTGGACCTTCCCTCATTCCACCACGATTCGAGCATGGCATTGTGGCAAGAATGTCGCTCACACCGTATTTCCTCGGATGTCCTTTGGCAGATCCGCGCAGGGTGAGTCGAAAGAGAGTCATCTATCAGACCATAGGTCAGCGTTCAGGGTCCGGTGCGGCGGACCGGGCGCCTCTGGCGCTCCATCCTCCGCCGAGCGGCTTCGTGCCGGGAGCGCGGCAGCGCCTCAATTCTCGAGGAGGTCGCGGAACCGCGCCAGGAACGCCGCCTGCGCCGTCGCCGTCGGCTGCGGGTCAAGCGCCTCCAGCGCCTGTGCCAAGGCCCGCGGCAGCCCCTCCGGCCGGCCGAAATAGCGGGCGGCCTCGTCCAGGCCGAAGCCGGCGAGCACGGTGGCCTCGTGGTAGGCGGCGATGCGGTCGGCGCGCTTGATGTGGACGGTCACCCGCTCGGGCAGCTGCTCGGGCAGCCCGAAGCGGCGGTGGATGGCCATGAGCAGCCGGCCCTCGAAGGCCTTGTAGTCGAGCCCCACCGCGGCCTTGAAGGGGCTGATGAGGTCGCCGATCACATACTCCGGCGCGTCGTGCAGCAGCGCTGCAAGCAGCCAGCGTCGCTCGGCATCGGGCTGCAGCGCGGCGGCGATGTCGGTCACCACCAGCAGGTGCTGGGCTACCGAGAAGGCGTGCTCACCCAGCGTCTGGCCGTTCCAGCGCGCCACGCGGGCGAGGCCGTGGGCGATGTCCTCGATGGCGATGTCGGCCGGCTGCGGGTCCAGGAGGTCCAGCCGCCGGCCCGACAGCATGCGCTGCCAGGCGCGCGGCGGCTGTTGGGTGATGTCGTGATCGCTCATTGCCGCGGCTCCTGAGCGAATAGCGAATTGCGAATTGCGAATTGAAGCGGCGAGCTTGTCGGTGGCGCCAACCCCAATTCACAATTCGCTATTCGCAACTCGCTGCTTCCAGCTTGAAACTCCTCTGCAGCCCCGCGCAGGGCTCGTGGCGGAAGCAGCCGACGAGATGATCGTTAACCATGCCGGTGGCCTGCATGAACGCGTAGACAGTGGTGGGGCCGACGAAGCTGAAGCCTTGCGCCAGCAACGCCTTGGACATGGCCTTGGACGCCGGCGTCGCGGCCGGCACCGTCTTGGAGGAGCTGTGCCGGTTGATCTGCGGCCGCCCGTCCACCATCCCCCACAGGAAGGCGGCAAGGCTCGTCCGCTCCTGCAGCTTGAGCAGCGCCTTGGCGTTGGCGATGGTCGCGTCCACCTTCAGCTTGTTGCGCACGATGCCCGCGTCCGTCATCAGCCGGGCGATGTCCCTCTCGCCGTAGCGGGCGATGCGGGCGGCATCGAAGCCGTGCAACGCCTGGCGGAAATTCTCGCGCTTCTTGAGGATGGTGAGCCACGACAACCCGGCCTGGAAGCCCTCCAGCACCAGCTTCTCGAACAGCGCCCGGTCGTCGGTCTTAGGGATGCCCCACTCCTCGTCGTGGTAGCGCGCGTAGAGCGGATCGGCGATCCCCGTCCAGGGACAGCGTGAGACGGCGTCGATGGGCTCGCCCGTGCTCACGGCCTTATCCCTTCCCCGCCGGGGACTCAGGCGGCGCCAGCTCAAAGGCAGCCCACGCCGGCTTGCGGAGCGCGATGGCGATGCCGCCGGCCCGCAGCGGCTCGCCCTTGGCAGCCGCCTCCGCGGCGCGGTCGAGGCGCACCATGGCAAGACCGCGCGTGCCCGCCACCGAGCCGGTGCGGCCGATCTCCACCTCGCCCGCCGTCACCGGTGCGCCGGACGCGAGCGGTGCCTCGCCCTCCACCGGCACCACCCGCTTCCGCGCCGTGCCCCGGTGCTTCATGCGCGACACCACCTCCTGGCCGATGAAGCACCCCTTGGTGAAGGAGATGCCGCCCAGCAGGTCGAGGTTGGCCTCGTGCGGGAAGGTCTCGCCGAGCGCGTAGTCCTTGCCGCCCTCGGGCACGCCGAGGTCGATGCGGTGCGCATGATAGGTCTCGGCGGGGACCCATTCCACATCGGCCTTCGCGTCATCGGCCTTCGCGGCGGAGCCGGGCGGAACAGAGGCGAGCATGCGCCACCCCATCTGCGGCAGGCGCGGGTCCCCGTAGACGATGCGCTTGCCGTCGGCGGGCGGCGCCGCGTCGCCCCATGCCGCGGCCACCTCGTAGGCAGCCGACACGTTCTCGACCTCCACCTTGGCGCGTAGCCTGAACATCTGGAGGCGCTTGACGAGATCATCGGCCAGGTCCTTGCCGGTCTCCAGCAGGAAGGCGCCGTCGGTCGACTTGGTCACGAAGAACTCGAACAGCATCTTGCCTTGCGGCGTAAGCAGCGCAGAATGCACCGCGGCTTGTGCCTCCAGCATCCCCAGGTCGGCGGTGATGCTCCCGTTCAGGAATTTCTCGGCATCCGGTCCGGCCACACGCACGACGCCACGGTCGGAAAGGAGCGCGATTCTCGCGAGAGGCATGTCGGTTTCACTCGGCTGGTGGAGGCGCAGAATCGGCCATATTCGTCAGGCAAGAAGTAAGCGCGCCGCGTCTGCGAGGCAAGCCCGGCTGGGGCCGGCCCCACGGGCCCGTCCTCCAAGGCGGCGGGCGATAGGCAGTAGTCGGCAGGAGGGAGGAACAGGACGATGCCCTCGACTATGGTCGCCGTGCTCGGCGCCACCGGCGTCTATGGGCGGCATTTGGTGCCGCGCCTCGTCGAAGCTGGCTATGGTGTGCGCGCGCTTGTGCGGGAGCCGGCGGCGGCAACCTTGAGTGCCGCGTGCGGCGCCGAGATCCACGCGGCCGATATTTTCGATGGCGCCTCGCTGCGCGCGGCCCTGGCGGGCTGCGACGTCGCCATCAATCTCGCGACGTCCTTGCCGTCGCCGGCCAAGGCAGGCGGCGACTTCGACCTGAACGATCGACTGCGGCGCGAGGGCGTGCCGATCTTTCTCGAGGCCTGCGCCAGCGCTGGAGCCGCTCGCGTGATCCAGCAGAGCATCGCCATGGTCCATGGCGGCGGCGGGGATGCCTGGGCCGACGAGGATACGAGGCATCCCGTGCCTCAAGAGGCGACGGCGGGGCGCGCCATCATGGCTGCGCGCGATATGGAAGCGACCGTTGCAGCAACCAGGCTCGACTGGCTCATCCTGCGCGGTGCGCTGTTCTATGGGCCCGGCACCGGATTCGACGACGACTGGCTCGCGCGCGCCCGGGCCGGCAAGCTGCGACTGCCCGGAGCGGGTGAGGACTACGTGACGCTGGTGCACATTGCCGACATGGCCGATGCTACGATCGCTGCACTCTCGCGATGGCCGTCGCGGCAAAGCCTCATCGTTGCCGACGACTCGCCCGCGCGGTGGCGAGAGCTGTTCGCCTTTGCCGCAGCCGCAGCCGGCGGACCACCGCCAACGCCGGGCGGACCGCCGCGATTTCCCTCGTTTCGTCTCAGCAACCGTCGGGCACGAGAAGCCCTGGCGTGGTCGCCGCGGTATCCGAGCTATCGTGTCGGGCTGGCGCGCTGAGGGTTACGTCTACGGGGTCAGACCCTGCGGGTCTGACCCCTGGGCGCTCCCTGACGAATACCCACTATCTCACTGCAATCTCACGCGAGGTTGCATAGGCTTACCTCGCGGACCTGCCATGGGGTCAGCCCGGCCTTCGCCGGCGCGCAGGGCCTGACCCCATCCGACTACAGACGGCAATCGCGAGAAAGCAATCATGCAGATTATCATAGTTCCGCGAAGTTTGACGGGGCGACATCATTTCGGCATACTGCGCCCGGCCACACCGCAACTATAGTGCGCACTATTCGTCTGATTTTCTAGCATCCGATGCTCAACGATCGTTGGGAACACTGTTCCCCAATTTTGATGGATCGAACGGCTGGGCTCCTTTCCTTGAGCGTAACGGTGTATCCGTGCCAGTTCAGAAGCTCTATTTTCGACTTTTTACACATTGCGCGATCCAGGCCGCGTGCACACGCCTTGATCAGCGCACGAGACATGGAATAACGCAGGGCGCAATCTCAGGATTCCTTAGTCAACCAGATGGATATGACTTTTCATATACTTACTTGACGCTAGAGGCTGTATATTCAGGGCTCCATAATTTCGATAATCGAGTACGAAACCTAAGCAATCATGATGCGCAGCTTTA
>JBAPMW010001078.1:0-5596 GCA_049278815.1 Hyphomicrobiaceae bacterium | reverse complement strand
GGCCTCAGCTACCGGTTCTGACCGCCGGGGGCCGGTCGCCGGGTTGGCGTTTTCCAGCCGGCAGCCTCCTCTGCAACACAAGATGCGTGCCCAAGCTGTAAGCTTCGGGCGCGCGTTGGTGCATTTGCGTTAGGCATGTCTGCCCAAGGATTGCCCCAACGCCGTGCAAAGGCCTAAAACAGCGAGAGTTTTAACGTTCTTTTTGGCCGAACATGCGGTAGGGTGCGCGTCATGACTGATCCCAAGCTGATCATTAAGAAACGCCCACGCGGCGAGTACGAGATCGGGACCTTCACGAACGACGGCTCCATTGTGGCTCACGTCTCGGTCTGGGACGGCAGGTCGCTTGACACCCGGACCGAGGAGGAGCGCCAGGATGCTGCGCTCGTCCAGGCCCGGAGGCTGCTGAAGGTCCTCAGGGAGACCCTGGCCGGCGACTAGGGTGTCTCCCGCAACGCGTGTGAGGCAGGCGACGGTGCCAGTGCGGTTGGGTTGGAGCGGAAGGCTCTGATTCAGCGCATTGTCAGCGTGTGTTGGCTGCGGGCGGCTCCGGCTGCGTTGCCCATATGGGACGGCTGCCGGCCCGCAGGGCGGGCGTCTGGGGCGACACGGCCTGTTTCCTCCAGGCCGATCTCGCGACTTCTCGCCTTCACGGTTTCTCCAGCGAGGCCCAGCCATGCCCGCGACCCGCGAGGATCTGCTCGCCCGCCTCGAAGAGCTCGACATCGAGACAGTGACGGTCGATCATCCGCCCGTGTTCACGGTGGCCGAGAGCTCGCAGCTGGAGCGCGAGCTCCCCGGCGGGCATACCAAGAACCTCTTTCTCAAGGATAGGAAGGGCCGGCTGCTTCTGGTGGTGGCGCTTGGCCATGCCAGCATCGACTTGAAGTCGCTACATAAGGTCCTGGGCTCCGACCGCCTGAGCTTCGGCAGCCCGGAGTTGCTCATGGAGGTGCTGGGCGTAACCCCGGGCTCGGTCACGCCGTTCGCCCTCATCAACGACAAGGCCCGCCGCGTGACCGTTATCCTCGATGCCGGTATGATGCGCCATGAACGGCTCAACTACCATCCGCTGGCGAACACCGCGACAACCAACATTGCGCGCGAGGATTTCCTTGCTTTCATCCGCGCCTGCGGACATGAGCCGCGCATCCTGGGCGTCGCTGTCGCTGCACCCGGCGAGCAGGCGTCCTTGGGCGAGTAGGCGTTCTTGAGAGTTGCGCCCGGCAGCGGGCTTGGAGGTCGATATGGATTTGCGCATGAAACCGGCGGGCGCGCCGCAGGCGGGCGCCCCAGGCGGCGACATCGTCAAGGACGCCACGACAGCCACGTTCGCCAAGGACGTGCTGGAGGCCTCCCGCAGCGTGCCGGTGCTGGTCGATTTCTGGGCGCCCTGGTGCGAGCCCTGCAAGCAGCTCACCCCGATCCTGGAGAAGGTGGTGCGCAGCTTCAACGGCAAGGTGCGGCTGGTGAAGGTCAACATCGACCAGAACCAGACGCTCGCCGGCCAGCTGCGCATCCAGTCGATCCCTACCGTCTACGCCTTCCGCGACGGCCGCCCGCTCGACGGCTTCCAGGGCGGCCAGCCCGAGAGCGCGGTGCGCGCGTTCGTCGAGCGCCTGCTGGGCGAAGAGGCGGCGCTGGACGCCGTCGCCGCCCTTGCCGCCGCCGACCAGGCCCTGGAAGCGGGGGACCTGCAGGGAGCGGCCGAGATCTACGCCGTCATCCTGCAGGAGGACCGGCAGAACCCGGCGGCGCTGGCGGGGCTGGCGCGCTGCTACCTCAAGAGCGGCGATGTCGCCCGCGCCGAGCAGACGCTGGAGCTGGTGCCGCCCGACAAGCGGGAGACCGGGCCGGTCGCCAGCGTGCGCGCCGCACTGGAGCTGGCCAAGATGGCCGACCAGGCCGGCGACGCGGCCAAGCTCAAGGCCAAGGTAGAGGCCGAGCCTGCCAATCACCAGGCGCGTATCGACTTGGCGATCGCGCTTGCCGCCGGCGGCAGGAAGAGCGAGGCCACCGAGCAGCTGCTTGACAGCTTCCGCCGCGACCGCAAATGGAACGACGAGGCCGCCCGCAAGCAGCTGGTCAAGCTGTTCGACGCCTGGGGGCCGAAGGACCCGGCGACGCTGGAGGGCCGGCGCAGGCTGTCGTCGCTGATGTTCTCCTGAGCTCTGCACTCTGCTGAAAGGCGGGCGATGTGACGAGGATATCGGAGCGCTACCGGGGGCCTGCGGACGTGCCGCAGCGCATCCCCGTCTTCCCGCTCTCCGGCGCGATCCTGCTGCCGCGCGCCACCCTGCCGCTGCACATGTTCGAGCCGCGCTATCTCCAGATGGTGGAGGACGTGATGTCCACCTCGCGCGTCATCGGCATGGTGCAGCCGGCGAGCGCTGGGGAGGCCGAGGAATCGCCCGTCTCCCGCACGGCGCCGCTGCGCCGCGTGGGCTGCGCCGGGCGCATCGTCTCCTATCAGGAGCTCGATGACGGCCGGCTGCTGATGTCGCTCTCCGGCATCGCCCGCTTCGAGCTCCTGGACGAGGTGGAGCTGGCCAAGCCCTACCGCATCTGCACCGTCAGCTACGAGCGCTTCCTGGGTGACTTCATTCCCGATGCGGGCGAGGCGGATGTGGACCGCGAGCGCCTGATCGAGGTCCTGAAGGCCTACCTGCAGATGCGCAACCTCAAGGCCGACTGGGCGGTCATCGGCAAGGCCTCGACCGAGGCGCTGGTGAACTCCCTCGCGCTCGCGAGCCCCTACGGCTGCGAGGAGAAGCAGGCCCTGCTGGAGGCCGCCGACCTCAAGGCGCGCGCGGACATGCTGGTGGCGCTCGCCGAGATGGAGATGGCCGCCGGCGGCAGCCGCGGCTCCGGCTCGACCCTGCAATAGGTGCGGGTCGATGGCGGCAGGAGAAGAGAAGCACGACCCCCACGCCGCGACCGAGCGCACGCCGCAGGACGCGCCCGAGGAGACCGGCGCGACCGAGGCCCGCCCGCAGGTGCGCACCGACCGCCGCCTGCTGACCATGCTGGTGTGTCCCTCCACCCGCACCGAGCTCATCTACGACGCGGACCGCCGCGAGCTTGTCAGCCGTGCCGCCCGCGTCGCCTACCCCATCCGCGACGGCGTCCCCGTCATGACCCCCGACGAGGCCCGCCCGCTCGACGACGAGGAGCTGCGCAGGCTCGCCAAGCGCTGCGGGCCGCCGCGGGGGGCTTCGGTGTAGGGGAGGTGTCGGAGGTGTGTGCACCAGCGCACCCGGCGACGCAGCCCGATGGCACGCGGCGGTGAGGCGGCTTTGGCGACGATGAGACGATGACCAAACGGCCGGCCGACTGGCGCTCGCGAGCTTGAACGTCGCGTTGACCGGTTGGATTTGGCACGCTCTTGCCCGGAGATCAGCGGCAATCGGCAGGCGGCCGCGCGCATGCCATATCCACGGCAGGAGCCGCGGCCGCCTGCAGCCCATGGCCTCGCGTACGCGTGGGGCTTGCGGCCAGCGCCGCATAGCCGAGCGCGACGACGGCGGCGCGCACCGGTGGATGCGTGTACTGCTCTGTCGTTCGGAAGTAATCCTACATCATATAGTCCGTTATAACCATAATCTTGCCCAACGAATCGGCCGTTGCTGGATCCCGTCAGGAGGTCCGATATGGTCACGCTCGCATTTCTGGTGGCGGCCTGCCTCGATCCCGCGCAGGCCGCCCTTGTGCTCGTTGTCGTTCTCGCCTACCGCGGCCCCCAGCCGGTCCTGGTGGCCGGCGCGGCGGCGGCACTCGCGACCGAGACGGTCATGGCGCTCGCTGCCTCCGGCTACGTCTGGGGCGAGTTGATCGCACCGCGGCTGGTGGCGGCGCTGCTGCAGGCGGCGGCTCTGGTGGTGGCGGTCAGGATCGTGCGGAGCGCCGCCCGAGGCACCGGCGCCGCCCTTGGCTTCGGCCGGGTCGCCCAAGGCGGTGCCAGCGTCACCTTGGAGCCGCCCCCGCCCGCGCCGCCTCCGACGGCGCCCTGGCACATGCGGTCCTACGCCGTCCGCCGTATTTCTGAGTTGCAGCAAAAGAAACATGCAGCCTTAGATTGCGAATCACAGTAGAAGCTGAAGCGCGGTGCGGCTTGGCAATCCCGCACCGCCTTGTCCCAGCGGGCCCCGGCTGTCCCCTACCAGCCGGGGCCCTTTCTGTTTTTCAAGGCTCGAAGCGAGCGCGTCACGTCTCAGTCCGCATGCGCGCTCTTGCCATCAGATAGAGCCCGGCTCCCAGGGTGAGCCCCGATAGCACGCCGGACATGACGACGAAAGCAACGGCCGTCATGCCGAACACTAACGTCCCAGGAACGAAGAAGGTGTTCGTGAAGAGCATCTCATAGGGCAGCAGCAATTGCGTCGGGGTCTGACCCCATACCAAGCGTATCATCGCCATCGTGGCTGCGACGATGAGGAGGGACGGCCAGGCGCTGGCGCGGCTCAGGCGTTGCAACAGAAGGCCGGGAGGCAAAAGCGCAGCGACGGCGCAAGCAATCGGCCGCAACCACCCCACGGTGCTGGGGGCCTTGGCCGCCGCCGTAGGGAAGGCGCCGCCGGACACGAGCACCAGGAACAGTGCCGGCACGCTCACGATGCCTCCCAGCACGGCACCGAGGGCCATCTCGGTGAGCCATGGCGCAAACCGCAGACCGTCCACGCAACGTCGAAGTACAGGCCACGACGCCAGCGCGTTGAGCGGCATGGCGAGCAGGGATAGGGCCAGACCGACCACCTCAGGATTGGGCGGCGAGGTCGGGAAGCATTTCCCCCGGTAGCAGATATGGCGGCCCAGACAGCCCAGCCCAGCCATTGCTGCCGACGCCATGGTGCACGCCAGGATCAGCCGCAGCCAATCGGCGCCATTGAAACGCATGCGTTCCCCCAGCGAAGCCACATGGCTAGCCCAAATGCGAGCTGGCCGCCCCTCAGCTCCGGTAATCCGCGTTGACCGAGATGTACCCGTGCGTCAGGTCGCAGGTCCACACCGTGGCCTTGCCGGAGCCGATCCCCAAATCCACCCCGATCGTGATTTCCGCCCCCTCCATATACTTGGCGATGGTGGCCTCATCGTAGGTCGGCGCGCGCTCGCCGTGCCTGGCCACCTCGATGGCGCCGTAGCGGATGGAGAGGCGGTCGCGGTCGGCGGCCTCGCCGGCCTTGCCGACGGCCATCACCACGCGGCCCCAGTTGGGGTCGCAGCCGGCGATGGCCGTCTTCACCAATGGCGAGTTGGCGATGGCAAAGCCGATGCGGCGCGCGGCGGCATCCGTCTCGGCGCCTTTCACCTCGACGGTGACGAATTTGGTGAGGCCCTCGCCGTCCTTCACCACCCACAGCGCCAGCTCGTGCATCAGGTCGTGCAAGGCGGCGGCAAAGGCCCGACCCTCCGGGCTTGCCGCATCCTTGATGGTCGGCGCCCCGCGGGCGGCAGCGGCGCCCGTGGCGAAGGCGAGCACGGTGTCGCTGGTGGAGGTATCGCTGTCGATGGTGATGCAGTTGAAGGTGGTGTCCGCCCCCGCGGCCAGCATCGCCTGCAATGCCGGCTGCGCCACTGCCGCATCGGTGAAGATGTAGAC
>JBAPMW010001077.1:0-1763 GCA_049278815.1 Hyphomicrobiaceae bacterium | reverse complement strand
TGCGACCGGAGCAGGCCCGTGCCCGCCACGATGTCGTGGAAGAACGACGCGCCGTGCTGCCGGATGAAGGCGGCGACCGTCTCGGCATGGCCCGTGACCGCGGGCGGGGCGTCCTTCTCGCCAAGCGCCCGCCACGCCGCCACGTTCCGGCGCGGCAGCAGGGCGATGGGGGTCGACTTGATGGGACCGGTGCGGCGCGGCCCGCCGTTGGTGCGGCCGGTGCCGTTCCGCAGCCGCACCCAGGTGGTGCGGCCGGACCGGCAGGCGTCGTCGAGCCAGCCGGGCTCGTAGCCGCTGAGCCGGGCGCCAAGGACCTCCCTCTCCCACGCCGCCGCCGGCGCCTCGAAGCCCTCCAGCTGCTCGACGATCTCCTGGAGCGCCAGCGGCCCCTCCATGCGCGCCTCCGGCTCAACGTGCTGCCAGGTGGTGAGGAAGCGCAGGAAGTCCTGCGCCGACACCGGCTCGATCTCGGCGCGCAGCCGCTTCACCGTGTAGCGGTTGATGCGCGCCAGCAGCCCGCGCTCGCACCATTCGTCTTGGGCTGCGCCTGGCGTGAACCGCCCGCGCATGGCGAAGCCTTCCGTCTGCAGCGCCACCAGCGCCGCTGCCACCTCCGCGGGCTCCGTGCCGAGGGAGCGCGCCAGCGCCCACTCCGTGACGGGCCCCAGGCCTTCCAGCCGGCCGCGCACGATCTCGACCAGGGCCTCCTCGCGCGACCAGCCCTTGCCGGCCAGGGCGGCCGGCGCGCGGATGGGGGGCTCCAGTGCCGCATCGGGCCAAAGCGCCGCGAAGTGGGGGACGCGCTCGGCGGCAATCCAGACCGCGCCGCCGGGCGTGACGATCCGGCCGGCCCGCCTCTGCGCCGCCAGCTCAGCCAGCCACCCCTGCCAGCCGGCTTCCCGCGCCGCCTCATCCTCCGCGATGAACCCGAGCCATACGAGTGCGTCGTGCAGCTCGTCGGCATTGGTGGCCTCAGGCCAGGCCTCCTCCTTCACGCGGGCGATGGCCTCGGGGTCCAGACGACCGAGGTCGGACGCGGTGGCCGGATCGAGCCAGCGCCGGCTCATGACGGCCTGCGTGCGCCGCTCCTCCAGGGGCGCGTCGTCGAGGAACGCATAGGGCCGCGCCGACAGCACCTCCAGGGCCAGCGGCGACGGCTGGTTGAGGTCGCGGGCCACCACGCGGATCGCGCCTGTCTCCAGGCCTTGCAGCAGGCGCTGCAATCCCGGCAGATCCATCGCCTCGGTGAGGCAGTCGGAGATCGCCTGGCGCACCAGCGGGTGGTCCGGCACCTCGCGCTCGCCGGTGAGGTTCTCCGCGCACGCGATCTGGTCGGGGAATACGCTGCCGATCAGGTCCTCGGCCTGCATGCGCGCCAGCGGTGCGGGCACCTTCTTGCCGCCGCGGAAGCGCGGCAGCGCCAGCGATACCGCCGCCACCCAGCGCCAGCGCGTGATGAACATCGGCGCGTCCAGCATGGCCTGGATCAGCACCTCGCGCACGTTTGCCGAGTGGAGATAGCGGACGACCTCCGCCAGCTCGAAGCTGTGGGCGGTGGTGAGCGACAGCACGATGCAGTCCTCGGTGGCCGCCGCCTGCAGCTCGAAATTGAACTTGCGGCAGAAGCGCTTGCGCAGCGCGAGGCCCCAGGCGCGGTTGATGCGGCTGCCGTAGGGCGAATGCACCACGAGCTGCATGCCGCCCGCCTCGTCGAAGAAGCGCTCCAGCACGATGGTTTTCTGCGTCGGCAGGCACCCCAGCGC
>JBAPMW010001076.1:0-2524 GCA_049278815.1 Hyphomicrobiaceae bacterium | reverse complement strand
CCGGCGGCGCGCTCGCCTTCCGCTTCCTCGCGCTGCTTCCAGCCCCTCTCGATGCCGATCATGAGGCCGATGGCCAGGGCGACGGCGAGGTGCTGGATGAATTGGAACGTATCCATGCCGCTTCCATGTCCTGCCCGGCGGGATGGCCGTCCAACGTGGCGCGCGGGGCGGTGCGTCTGCTTTGACCCCCGTCAAAGTGGGACCGTGCGCATCCCGGCTAGGGAGGAGAGGCTGGCGGTGCAGACCGAGAGCTGGGCAATGGGCACGTATGTGATGTTCGCGCGCCTCAGCCATGATGCGTTGCGGGCGGCAAATGCACCCGAGGAGCTTTGCCGCGCGGTCATGGAGCGCGTTCACAGGGAATGCCCGGGTGTGGCCCGCCGTCCTTGGCGGGCCGGCCGACTACCTCGATATCTTAACGGCACCGGACATCGAGACCGCGGCGAAAGGGGCCGCCATCGTCCGCACTGTCGCTCACGCCCAGACCGAGATCTGGGCGGCAACGGAGTGGGCCACGTTCGTTGAGGTCATGCGCAGCCTGCGGCCTGCAAGCGCCGCAGCGTGACAGTTGCGCCTGCTCGCGCTCAAGCGGTCGACCCGTCAGCATCATCACCCTGCGTGTGGGTCCACCCTCACAGGCGAAGCAGCGTCATGCCGCTCATCTCTGCTGGCTTCGGAAGGCTCAGCAGGTCAAGCAGCGTGGGTGCAACGTCTGCGAGCCGCCCACAGGCGACCTGGGCTCTGTTGCCGTCCACGAGCAGCACTGGCACTGGGTTGGTCGTGTGAGCTGTGTGGGGCCCTCCCGTTTCGGGATCGCGCATGAGCTCGCAATTGCCGTGATCGGCAGTGACGAGCAGTGCCCCTTCGACGCCGCGGATCGCCTGAGCCAGGCGGCCCAGGCCGTCATCGACCGTCTCAACGGCCCTGATGGCGGCGGCCAGGTTGCCGGTGTGGCCGACCATGTCCGGATTGGCATAGTTGAGGACGATGAGATCGTACTTGCCCGACCGGATGGCAGCGACCGCCTTCTCGGTCAGCTCCGGCGCAGACATTTCGGGCTTGAGATCGTAGGTGGCAACCTTAGGCGAGGGGACCAGAATGCGATCCTCACCACGATATCGCGCTTCCTGGCCGCCGTTGAGAAAATAGGTGACGTGGGGATACTTCTCGGTCTCGGCCAAGCGCAGTTGGGTACGGTCGGCATCGGCCACCACTTGGCCCAGCACGTTGGTCAGCTTCGGTGGCGGGAAGATCGTATCCATTAGAGCATCGAGCTTCTCGCTGTAGGGCGTCATGCCAACTGCACTCGTGAGGGCAACCACGCGGCGGCGCTCGAAGTCTGAGAAGTCAGGATCGAGAAGCGCGGTGAGAAGCTGGCGCACCCGGTCGGCGCGAAAGTTGAAGCAGATCAGGCCGTCGCCGTCCTGCATGCCGTGATAGCCAGCAACTACTGCCGGCACGATGAACTCATCGCCGATGTTGTGTGCATAAGCATCGGTTATGACTGCCATGGCATTCGGAAACTGTGGGCCGCGGGCATCAGCGATGACATCGTAGGCCTTGGCCACTCTGTCCCAGCGGCTGTCTCGGTCCATGGCGTAGTAGCGTCCGCAGACCGTCGCCATCTGCACCGATGCGGGCATGGCCTCGACAAGCCGTCTGATGCTGGCCTCGGCCGCCATTGGTGGTGTGTCCCGCCCATCGGTGAAGGCATGCACAAGGACCCGCAGGCCGCAATCGGTGAGGATTGTCGCGAGTGCCACGGCGTGATCCTGGTGCGAGTGCACGCCGCCCGGTGAGACCAGCCCCATCAGGTGGCAGGTGCCAGCGTCTTGGCGCAAGCGCTCGATGAGGCCGAGCAGTGCTGGGGCCTTGCCGATGTCGCCATGAGCGATTGCCGTGGTGATGCGCGGCAGGTCCTGCACGACGATTCGCCCGGCGCCGATGCTGAGATGCCCCACCTCGGAGTTGCCCATCTGGCCCGGCGGCAGGCCCACGTCCTCGCCGGACGCGCGCAGGAGTGCATGCGGGCAAGTGTCCCACAATCGGGTGAAATTCGGAGTCTTGGCTTGTCGGACAGCATTGTCGGCAGAGTCCTCCCGCCATCCCCAGCCGTCGAGAACCACGAGCATCACAGGGCGGCGCTTCATTGCCGGCACCTTTCACCAGGTCGATCGTTGCGCCGCCCCCCGTTGCCGCGGGCTGCGACAGTGAGCGGTCGTTTCAGCGCCCAGTTGGTGGAGCGCAGCGGACGATCCGGGACCGTGACGGTTGCAGTGGCGAAATCAACAGACGTCACGGGCCAGCCCGCTCCCTCCAATGATATTGCGAACGCCCACGGGTACAAGGCAGCGACCAAGAGACGGCGGCGGCACTGAGCCCGCACTGCAAACGACGCGTCCCTAACGCTAGCTGATGGCTGATCGCCGAGCGCTGGCTTGACTCTGATCAAACTTGGCCGACCAGCACGGATGGTAAGCGATATGGCGCTTGTCCCATCCCGCTGCAGGGGGAATCCATGCTC
>JBAPMW010001075.1:0-7491 GCA_049278815.1 Hyphomicrobiaceae bacterium | reverse complement strand
CCCGCGGCCTGCAGCACGGCGCCCGGGCCGATGCCGGAGAGCTGGAGGATCTGCGGCGAACCGATGGCGCCGGCGGCGAGGATCACCTCGCGCCGCGCCGCGACGGTCTCGCTGCGGCCGTTGCGCTGGCAGCGGATGCCGGTGGCGCGCCGGCCGTCCAGCTCTATGCCCTGCACGAGGGCGCCCGTGACGATGTGCAGGTTCGGGCGCGAGCGCACAGGCTTCAGATACGCCACCGCGGTGGAGCAGCGCCGCCCGTTGCGGTTGGTGAGCTGATAATACCCGGCCCCCTCCTGCACGGAGCCGTTGAAATCCTGGGTAGCCGGGATGCCGGCCGCCGCGCAGGCCTCGATGAAGGCGTCGCACAGCTGGCGCCGGCTGAGGCGCACGTCCGAGACGCCGAGCGGCCCGCCTTGCCCATGCAGGTCGTCGGCGCCGCGCTCCTGGTCCTCGGCGCGCTTGAAGTAGGGCAGCACGTCGCTCCAGCCCCAGCCGACGTTGCCGCGCTGGCGCCACACGTCGAAGTCCTGCGACTGACCTCGGACGTAGAGCAGCCCGTTGATGGCGCTGGAGCCGCCCAGCACGCGCCCGCGCGGCCAGGAGACGGTACGGCCGTCGAGGTGCGGCTCCGGGCCCGAGCCGTACTGCCAGGTCACGGCCGGGTTGGAGAAGTTGCGGTAGTAGCCGGCCGGGATGTGAATCCACGGGTTGCGGTCGCGCCCGCCGGCCTCGATGAGGGCGACGCTGACGCCCGCGTCCTCGCTCAGCCGGTTGGCCAGCACGCAGCCGGCCGATCCGGCGCCGACAATGACATAATCGAACGCGGCTCCAGAAGCATTGGCGCCCATCCTTGTCCCTCCCCGGTGCAGTCCTGCGACTGGCGACTGTAGGGGCGGAGGCCGCCGGCTGCCAAGCTCGGCGGCTGCCGGGCACCCCGTGCAACGGCGGCATACCTCGGGGAGCCGGCGCAACCGCCGGTCATCGATCCTGATGGAGGCCGCCGGCTACCTCGGCCCGGTCGTCCCGCCAGTCGTCCCGAATGTCATCCCGCTCGGGGGCGTCTCGGGTGCGCCGGCGCTGTCATGCCAGCTCCAGGGTTGTGTCTTGAGGCCGATCGAGCCCAGCACCGCGCAGATCAGCGCAAAGAGGAGTCCGGCCACGAAGACGGCGCGCAGCGCGCGCATCCAGCTCACGTTCAAGCTCATGGGGCAGCGTTCGGCGGCAGGGCAGGGCAGCGGCTCATTCGGCCGTGGTCAGCGGCCCGTACCCTCAGGGCGATTGGTGCCTCGTTATCTCCGCCTCGGTCCTTTCAAACGCTTAAATGGCGACGACCAAGCCGTACGCAAAGGCGATCTCACGCCGGGGTGAGCAGTCTTGAAGGCCGCGCACTGGGCCGTGAGCGGCCAAGCCTACGGCCGCCCCGGATCGTACTTGTGCTTCTGGCGCCACTCGGAGAGGAAATAGCCGAGCTCGTCGTCGACGGTGTCCGGCAGCACGATGCGAACGGAGACAAGCTGGTCGCCGGTGTGGCCGGTGGTGGTGTTGTGCACGCCGCGGCCCTTGAGGCGGAAGATGCGGCCGGAGCTGGCCCCCTTGGGCAGGGTGAGCTGCACGCGGCCCGAGATGGTGGGCACCTCGATCTTGGCCCCGAGCACAGCCTCGTCGAGGGTGATGGGCACGTCGATCGCAATGTCGTCGTCGACGCGCTTGAAATAGGGGTGCGGGCGCACCTTGATCTCGATCAGGGCGTCGCCCGGCTCGGCGCCGCGCCGGCCGGGCTGGCCGCGGCCCTTGAGGCGCAGGACCTGGCCGTCCACCACGCCCTGCGGCACGGCGATGTCGAGGGCACCGCTCTCGGGCAGGGTCACGCGCTTCTTGGCGCCGACGGCGGCCTCCAGGAACTCCACCTCCAGGCTGTAGCGCGCGTCGCGCCCGCGTGCTCCTCCGAATGGGCTGCCGGGCTCGCCCCGCCCCCGCATGGAGCCGAACAGGTCGGAGAAGATGTCGCCGAAGCTGAAGTCGTCGGGCGGGCGCTGGCCGCCAGCCCCCTGGGGGCCGAACGGACCGGCACCGGGGGGGCGGCGGAAGCCGCGCCTGGGCTCGCCCGAAGCATCGATCTCGCCCCGGTCGTACTGCTTGCGCTTCTCCGTGTCGCCGATCACGCCGTAGGCGTTGGTGACCTTCTTGAAGCGCTCCTCGGCCGCCGCAGGGTTCGCCGGGTTCAGGTCCGGGTGCAGCTCCTTGGCAAGCTTGCGGTAGGCGCGACGAACGTCGTCCTCGGACGCGGTCCGAGGCACTCCCAACACCGTGTAGGGGTCGTCGGCCATCCGTCCTCGCCCATCCCAGCGGTCGTTAACCGTGTCATATTGCCAGATGTCGGCTGCGGCGCATATACGGCAACGACGCGTGACTCGCCAGCGGGTGAGGTGGTGAGTGGTGAGATGGTGAGTTCAGGGCGTGCTCGGGTCGAGGGTGGGGGATAAGAGCAACGGCAGAGATGTGCGCCTGGTGTTGTGACTCTATAGTACGGTGTCATCTCGGCACTTGTTGCCGGGATCCAGCTTACCGTAAGCTCCGGAGCGTGGTGTGGGGTGGATCCCGGGCACAAGGCCCGGGATGACAAATTGGGCTGAGCGTCGGAGACAGCATACTAGCGGCAAGCGTAGGAATTTGCTCTTCGCTCCTAACGACGCTGGCCCCGAAGCAGACCGGACTGCCAGCGCCCGCACCGATGCTGCACCATCGTTAGTCCCTTGAATCTATCCCTTTGATTTCGAACCCTCCCGCGCCCCCGGTGCCACCCTAAACTCACCATCTCACCACTCACCCTCTCACCCTACGCAAACCGCACTTCCGCATCGCGCTCCAGCAGCTCACCGAGGACGGCCAGCCGTCGCCGCAAGCGTTCACCGTCGAGGGTGGCGTGCGCTTTGGGCAATGTCAGGGTGAGCTTGCCGCGCTCGTAGGCAAGCGGCGTCTGGCCGACGATGCCGGGGCGGCCGATGGAGAGCATGTGCGCGGTGCGTACCGCCGCCCCGATGATCCTGGCGCGCCGGTAGAGCCGCTTGGGCACGATCGACCTGAGGCGCTGGGCGAGCCGGTCGCTGGCGTCGCTCTCGTCCTCGCGGACCGCGCCGAGGTGCCGGAAATAGCTGGCGAAGGCCAGGAACACACGGCCCGTATGGTCGATGGCGGCGAGCCCCGATTGCGCGATCAGGATCAGGCTCTGCTCCGCGCGATAGTCGGGATGGGCGCGCCAGCTGATGTCGGAGAGCAGGCAGGCGGCCCAGCGCAGCCGTTTCTCGTCCTCCGTCTCGGCAGGCCCCGGCGGCGCGAACAGGGCGTCGGTCCAGCGGCACAGCTCGGCGGCGTGCTCGGGGGAGCGGGAGCGCAGGCGGGCATAGTCGGCGCAGAAGGAGAGCAGCGGGTCCTTGCGCCGCTCGACCGCCGGCAGCTGCCCGTAGAGCAGGCCCTCGCGGATGCCGAACACCGAGAACACCACGTCGCGCGGCAGCAGGTGCTTCAACAGCCGCTCCAGCACCAGCGCGCCCGCGGGCAGCACCTCCCGGCGCGGCTTGGCGATCTTCGCCATGCCCTTGAAGGACGACAGCTTGCGCGTTCTGCGGATTTCCTCGCAGAAGCCGATCATCTCCTTCACCGGCGCGGCGTAGCCGTGCATCACGTGCAGGGGGTAGTCTGTCGCCTCCATGTGCAGCCGCGCGATGGCGCGCCAGGTGCCGCCCACGGCGTAGAAGGTGCGGTGGCGGCCGCTGCCGAGCCAGGGCACGGCGGCAATGGCGGCGTCGGCGAGGTCGCTCGCCTTCTCCATCTGGTGGCCGGAGGCATCGAGGAGGCGCAGGCCGCCCAGCGGCAGGGTGGTGGCCTGGCGCATGGCGTCGCCAGCCACGTCCACCAGCTCCATGCTGCCGCCCCCCAGGTCGCCGGCGAAGCCGTCCGGTGCGCGGAAGCCCATCAGGATGCCCTTGGCGGCCAGCTCGGCCTCCTGCCCGCCCGTCAACAGCTGGACGCGCGCGCCGAGCGTTGCCTCCGCCCGCACAACGAAGGCGGGGCCGTTGCTGGCCTCGCGGCAGGCGGCTGTGGCGACGGCGTTGAGGCGCCTTACGCCCAGGACCTCGGCGATGGCCCGGAAGCGGCGCAGCGCCTCCAGGGCGCGCCTGACGCTCATCTCGTCGAGACGGCCGGTAGAGGCGATCTCGCGGCCCAGGCCGCACAGCACCTTCTCGTTGAAGATGGGGGTGGGGCTGCGCACCGCACCCTCATAGACGACGAGGCGCACCGAGTTGGAGCCGATATCGACCACCCCCAGCGGCTGCAGGTCGCGTCGAGCCCCCGGGGTGACGTAGTCTTCCATTACGTCCTTGCGGTCTCGCTTGGCGCCGGCTTTGGCCGCGTGAACCGGCGCGGGAAGCTTTCTTTCAACGATTCGCCACGGCCCGACAAACTCGGGTTGGTCATGAAGTACTCGTGTGCATTGAACGGCTCCTCGCCGTCTGCCGGGTGAATGCGCACCGAGCTGCCGTCGGGCAAGAGGCGCCAACTCTGCTGGTTGTCCTTGAGATTGGCCCCCATGATCTGGCCCACCACCTGCTCGTTCACCGTCGCATTGGTGATCGGCACCATGGCTTCGACCCGCCGGTCAAGGTTGCGCGGCATCATGTCCGCAGAGCTGATGTAGGCGATGGCCTGGGCCGAGGGCAGGCCGTGGCCGGCGCCGAAGCAGTAGATGCGCGAGTGCTCCAGGAAGCGCCCGATCAGGCTCTTGACGCGGATGCGCTCGGAGAGCCCCGGAATGCCCGGCCGCAAGCAGCAGATCCCGCGCACGATGAGGTCGATCTCAACCCCGGCCTGGCTCGCCTCGTAGAGCGCGTCGATGATCTCCGTGTCGACCAGGGCGTTCATTTTCATCCAGATGGCGCCGCGGCCGCCCTTGCGCGCGTGGGCGATCTCGTCGCGGATGTGGGAGAGGATGCGGGCGCGGACACCGCGAGGGCTCGCGGCCATCCTCTCGATGTCGGCCGGCTCGGCGTAGCCGGTGACGAAGTTGAAGATGCGCGTCACGTCGCGACCGATCACCGGGTCGGCGGTGAAGAACGACAGGTCGCTGTAGATTTTCGCATTCACCGGATGATAGTTGCCGGTGCCGACGTGGCAGTAGGTGGCAAGATCGGTACCCTCGCGGCGCACGATCAGGCCGAGCTTGGCGTGGGTCTTCAGCTCGATGAAGCCGTAGACCACGTGCACGCCGGCGCTCTCCAAGTCGCGCGCCCAGCGGATGTTGGCGGCCTCGTCGAAGCGCGCCTTCAGCTCCACCACCGCAGTGACCGTCTTGCCTGCGTCCGCCGCCTCCATCAGCGCCCGCACGATCGGGCTGTCCTTGGACGTGCGGTAGAGCGTCCACTTGATGGCCATGACGTTGGGATCGGCCACCGCCTGCCTGAGCAGCTGCACGACCACGTCGAAGGACTCGTAGGGGTGATGGACGATGATGTCCTTCTTGCGGATCGCCGCGAAGCAGTCGCTGTTGAACTCGCGGATGCGCTCGGGGAAGCGGATGGTGAAGGGCTTGAACAGCAGATCCAACCGGTCGGGGTCGATGAGCTGGGAGGTGTCGGCCAACCCCAGCATGCCCTCCTTGATGAACACGCCCTCGTCGCGGATGTCGAGCTCCTGCACCACGAAGCTCCTGAGCCTTGACGGCATCTTCTCGTCGATCTCCAGCCGGATCACGTGGCCGCGGCGGCGGCGCTTCAACGCCGTCTCGTACAGGGCGACGAGATCCTCCGCCTCCTCCTGCACCTCGATGTCGCTGTCGCGCAGGACGCGGAAGGCGCCCTGGCTGCGCGCCAGGAAGCCGGGGAACAGCTTGGTGGCGAACATGCCGATCGCCGACTCGATCCGGATGTAGCGGGCGATTGGAGGGGCAGCGCGCGCATCGGTCTCGGCCGAGGGCAGCTTGATGAAGCGCTCCAGCTGGCTCGGGATCGGCAGAAGCGCATGCATGGTCTTGGCGTCGCGTTCGCGACGCAGCTCGACGCCAACAGTGAGGGCGCGGTTCTGGATGAAGGGGAACGGATGCGCCGGATCGACGGCGATGGGCGTGAGAACCGGCAGGTGGCGGGCGAGGAACTGCTGCTCCAGCCAGGTCTTCTCGGCAGGCAAGAGCTCCTTCGGCTCGACGATGACGACGCCCGCGGCGGCAAGCTCGTCCTTGAGGGCCGTCCAGCACGCCTGCTGGTCGCTGACGACATCGGCGGCGAAGCGGTTGATCTCGGTGAGCTGCTGGGCCGGCGTCAGGCCGTCCTGGCTGCGCTGCACGACGCCGGCGGCGAGCTGTCCGTAGAGGCCCGCCACGCGCACCATGTAGAACTCATCGAGGTTGGAGGCCGAGATCGACAGAAAGCGCAGCCTTTCCAGCAGCGGATGGCGCCGGTTATGCGCCTCCTCCAGGACGCGGCGGTTGAACTGGAGCCAGGACAGCTCGCGGTTGTAGTAGCGGGCGGCTTCAATGACCGGTGGCGCGGGCGACGCGACAGAAAGATCGGCGCGTCGCTCTCCTTTTGGTCTGGGCTTGCTCATACGCTACCTTGGGCTTGTGCTGGTCGTGCTTTCGGACGGCCGGCATGGAAATATTACCACAGGCCGCATGCCAGGAAGCACGCCTGTGCTAAACTAGCATGAAGCCGGAGAATCTCTGTCGCTCGTGCCGGAGTCGGTCGCCTTGGCGAGCCCTTCGAGCACGTTTGCAGCGAGCGCCCGCGTCACCTTGCGGTGCGAGACCATCGCCGCCCGGTCGATCTCGGCGACGAGGGTTGCAGCGGCCTCCATGGAGCGCTCCATGCGGTTGGCGAGATAGCCGATGAGGCCCGGCTCCACCGTCAGCTGCCGGTCGATGAAGAGCTTCACCAGCACCGCCCTGAGCAGCACCTCGTCCGGCGGCGCGATCGCCACCACGGGCAGCGCCCGCAGGCGCGAGCGCAAGTCGGGCAGATGCACCTCCAGCTCGCCCGGCGGCGTGCGCGAGGTGAGCAGCATGGTGAGCTTGTGCTCGCGCACGGCGTTGAGGAGATGGAACAGCGCCCGCTCGTCGGCAATGCCGGCGTGCAGGTCCTCGACCAGCACGGCGCCGTGGGCGGTTGCGGGCGGTACGTCGGCCTCCTGCAGCGCGCCCGCGTTCAGCCGCGCCGCGCCCGATCGCAACAGCCACACGTTGGCCAGATGCGTCTTGCCGGCATGGGACGGCGCTACGACCGCCACGGAGGCCTGCGGCCAGTCGGGCCACAGGTCGATCATGTCCACGGCAGCCCGGTTCGACGGTCCGATGAGAAAATCGCTCGCGCCCAGCGCGGGGCGAAGCGGCAGGTCGAAGGTGAGCTGACCGGAGCTCACCGCGGCGCCGCCTGGATCCCATCTCCCAGCTCTTGCGGGGAGAGGGTTAGGGTGAGGGGCAGCCACAGGGGAAAGCCCTTCCAC